>DATGNN010000415.1:0-8780 GCA_035306725.1 Chitinispirillaceae bacterium
ACGGAGATAATTATCAAACAGGAATTCAGCACCACCCAGGCCATATCCATCTGCCCCGATATACCCTAATACCGATCCTCCAATTTCACCCAGAGGATATACCCTTCTGACCGGTTCCTTTTCATTACTGAGTTTTATTCCGACCATCTGTGACTTGAGCGAGTAATCCGTTTCTATACTTGTGGCAAGTTTCAAACTGTTTCTATCCAGGATATTTCCTCTGTTTGCTGTAAGGATTAATCTCTGCTGAGTCTGGTCTTTACTTCTTTCAACATATCTTTTATTGTCCAGGACCTGAATTGTAAAAAGACGCGCAATGATGGCCAGACTTCCAAGGCCAAACAGAATTGAAATAAAAATTAAGCGCGCCCTGAACTGCTTCATCAGCCCTTATCTCCTGAAAAGGTTTTACGCAAAATTGCCAGAAATCCTTTTGGGGTATACAGCCACGAATCCTTTGATTTATCTTTAATTTTTACGATTGTAATCTGGTTTGAATTCGGGAAATCCATGTTCAGTTTCTCTTTTGCCAGTTTTTCTATCCGTTCTGTCCCTGCCAGTCGTTCGTATTCGAGTGTAAGCATTGCGATCTGTTTTTTGAGTACAATCAGTGAATCCGACATCTCATCCATTTGTAAAGATGTATTATTGATATATACCTGTTTCCAGACAGCAATCAAAGGTCCTGATATAAGCAAAGCCAGAACTGCAACACCTGCAATTACCAGCCTGAACTTTACAACCGGTTTTGTGTACTTGTCAGCTATTTTCTTCATTTAACACCTCTTGAGTCCTCTGGGCAGCTCTAAGCCTGGCACTTCTAGCCCTTGGATTTTTTTTAATTTCATTTTCAGAAGCTTTTATTGCCTTTTTGTTTATACGCTTAAGCAAAATATGTCTGTGACAGGTACATAACACCTGCCCTGCAGGACATATGCACTCCTGTTCGCTGGAACGCATAAACTCTTTCACCATCCGGTCTTCAAGAGAATGGTATGCAATTATTACCACTCTTCCATTCGGCACCAGATATTTACAGACCTTATCCAGAAACAGTTTAAGCTCACCTAACTCATCATTAACTGCAATCCTCAAAGCCTGAAAAACCTTGGCTAAAACCTTGATCTTCAGATTCGGTCCATATTCATGCTTAAGACATTCACGAAGATCAGCCGAAGTTTCAAGAGGAAAGGAACAGTTTTTGATTGCTTTTGCCATTCTTGGTGCATTTTGGACTTCTCCAAATCTCTCAAGAATTTCTGCTATACCAGATTGCGATTCCTTTTTTAACAGTTCACTCGCTGAAATACCCTCATCTGTATTCATACGCATATCAAGTGCACTGTCTTTCATATACGAAAACCCTCTGTACGGATTTTCTATCTGAAAAGAAGAAACACCTAAATCCAGCAATATGCCGTCTACTGCATTTATGCTGTATTTTGCAAGTACCGAATCAAATTGGGAAAACCGGCACTGTTCGATAATACTTTGAGGTCCATGGGTCTTGTGGGTTTGGTTCCAGCGGATTGAATCGGGGTCGCGATCTATTCCAATAAGAGTAGCATTGCTGTCAAGTTTTTCAGCAATCATCCGAAAATGCCCACCGCCCCCAAGAGTACAATCTACATATACTCCCGACAAAGTAGTGACAAGCAGTTTCAAAACTTCCTCTCTGAGGACCGGTTCATGATAAAAATCAGTATCGATCATTTATTTCCCATCATTGTTTCTACAGATTTGTAGAAAACCTCATCAAAATCCTCACCAGCACCCAGATATTCGTCATACCTCGTTGGCTCCCAGATTTCGATATATCTGGACTGACCTACAAGTACCACCTCTTTTTTAATACCTGCAATCGCCAATAGAGCTGGTGTAAGTGTTATTCTACCCTGAGAATCCAGTGTAGAATCTGTAACGCTATTAAATATCAGCCGCTTTAAACGGGAATTTTCTTTTGTTTCGGGACGTGAATTAATCTCTGCTTCATAGTGTTCCCACAGATCATTGGGGTAAGCACGAATGCATCCATCGGGTGCTCTGCAAATAACAAAAACGTCTCCTGCCTCAGGTCTTAGCGCCTTACGAAACTTGGCCGGAATATTTACTCTACCCTTTGAATCTACCGAGTAGTCAAATTTTCCAAGAAACCGTCCCATGCTTCCCCACAATTACCCACGATTACCTACAATTCCCCCTTAGAATACTTTATTCGAAGGAACGTTGTCAAGTGTTTTGAGGATTTTGGAACAAAATGATTTGAAACAATGATTGAGATGAAACGTAAGTAATAAATGCAAATACAAGATTTTGTGTCAGGTGATATAATATATGCTTCTAATTGTGGTATAGTCCCAACCCCGATGGGAACAGGAAAGAGACAGCAAAAGTTTTAGAATCCGTTTTTCGGAGTCGGATTTCGGGGTTGGTGTCGGCGTTGAGTTGTTAAGAGGGTTTATGGTGGGGAGTATGTTTTAGAAGAAACGAAGCTATAAAAATTTAATGAGTATTTGAGAGTAAAAACTTGATGAAGATGATAGAGAATCATTCTGGTCGCTGAACGCATAAGCCACCGACTTTGCAGACAAAGTCGGGATTTGATCATTATAGCCTCTAATTGTACCAATTTACTTCTGGTTAACCCGCAATCCGTATCCCTGTTGAATTTAGGAGATCAATGGATAGTTGGTAGTGTTCGGTGAATAGTGAATAAAGAATAATCCAAAATCGCCAAAAGGGAAATATCTACACCGCTGATTGTATCTGATAAGGATGATTAAAGCCATAATTAATTACTTACTGGCTTCTCGTTAACCCGGAACTATTCACAGGTTTCCACACGCCCCCAACATCAAATTATTCTGTTCCTGTTTCGAATTTCGGTTTTCTTATTTCGAATTTTTAATCATTACCGAGGGAGGTCGTGTGCGCTTGGCGAAAATAATGACCTGATGTAGCTTTAGCTTACTTGGAAAAGTTTAAAATTCAGAAAGTTTTGTATTTATTAGTTTTTATTTTCCATTAACGCTTCAATTTTATCCCTGCCCAAACCAGTAATCTCAATAATCTGATCAATATTCAGACCCATTTGAAGCATCTTTTTGGCATCTTCGAGTTTACCCTCCAGTTTACCTTCCAGTTTACCTTTCTCAATACCTTTCTCAATACCTTTCTCAATACCTTTCTCGATACCTTCCTGTATCCATTTTTCTGCAATAGTAGTCATGATTTCACCTCCATGCTCTATAAATTGAACCACTTCCGATTTTATAATATCTAACTGCTCCGTATTCGATACAGAACTTAAATAACGCAGAAGCGTTTCAAGATACTCAGTTTTTGTCTTCTCGTCAAATACTGCTGTAAGCAGTGAAAATATTTGAGGCAGTTTTTCAGAAATATTACCTCCTATTGCATATTTCTGTATTAATAAATATACCCGTAAAAGTATCTCACCCCTTATTTTTTCTTCAGGAATATGTGATATATCATACACTTCGCTTTTAAATTCGGGTATATAATCCTCTATATTATCTTCATATTCAAAAAGATGACCAATTGATTCATTCAAATCCCATTTCTGTTTTCCCTGATATATCACAACAGGTAAAATTACAGGAAGTTTTCTTATATTTTTATGCTGCTTTCGGTAGTTCTCCCATATTTTAACCATATTTCTGAGAAGTTGAAAGCCAGTCCAGGGATCAATATAGCTTTTATGTTCAAAAAGCAGATAAATATAGGTCAGCTTTCCCGAAAGCTGAATACTATATAATATATCAGAAAAATGTTCTGCCAGTTCCTTGTCTATATATGAATCTTTGAGAATTGTCAGTGTTTTGAAGTCAAGTTCCCTGCATATTTTCTCAGGCAGATATTCCTTAATAAACGAGCTGGCAATCTCTTTTCTTGAAAAAGATTCCTTGAAAAACTTGTCGTGTGGATTGAAAAGATTTTTATCATTGTTGTTCATGAATTTAATATAATTCAGTATCATACATATTGGGAACTCTTTGAATGGGAGTTAAAAGAAAAGCACAGGTATTATTGTAATGGGGAAAGCCTAAGTGGTTAAGGGGCCTGATAATCAGGAGTCGCTTTTATCCTGTATAGAAAAAGTGCAAACTGCTGGATCGAATCAAAAAAACAGGAAATTAATAATCGATCCCGACCCGGAGTTCCGAGTTTTAACCCCGATTGTGGATAAGAAAAAAGAGAAACAGCAAAAGTATTGTAACTCTTATTTTCGGGGTCGGATTTCGGGGTTGGTATCGGTATCGAATCAGAAAAACAGGAAACTAGGAGTCGATAACGACCCGGAGCTCCGAGTTCCAACCCCGACAATTTGGATTATTGGCTTGAAATACTAAAGAAATCACATAGCAGAGCGTCTGATTCAATTCATAATTCTTTATTGCCCGAAACACAGTTGTCGAAACTATTATCCGATTTGAGACAGATCTATCTCAGCTGTGTCATCAAGAGACATAAGATTGAGCAATCTGGTATCTTCATAAAGCTTGAGGTTAGCTTTTCCGGATATTTCGCTAATCGATTGGGAAGAAACTGTTTCATTACCGGTGAAGTTATTGTATTTTTGTTCTGTCAGTTTTTTCACTTTCGCTTTGAGCGTGTAATTTTCGCTAAGTACGATATCGTACTCACGATACAGTTCACGAAGTTTATCTTTTAAATCCTGAACCTGTGAATCATATTCGCCTTTTCCTTTTTGAAAGTTATCGATTACCTGTTGGTGATGAGATATTGATTCGGTAACATCGGAAATTGCGGTTTCGAGTTCTATAAGCCGGATTTCTGATTTTTTTCTGTTCTTTTTATTTGCATGGTATCCATTATTAAACCGGGCAACTTCCTGAGACAGTTCACTGGATTCTTTTTTTTGTGCAAAGGATGCAACCAGAAAGATAAAGAAGGTAAAAGCAACGAGTGGTATAATCCACAACAATTCTATATACATTATAGTACTACTCCTAGTGGATGATTCCTCTCACAGTTGCATAAATGCTTTTTTAAATTCAAAAAAAGTATCTATTTTCAAAATAACACCAAAACTGATTTTTTGCAATCATTTAAAACCTTGAGGAGATAAATATGACAAATTTACCAATAATGTCTGTTTCTGGTATACGAGGTATTGTAGGTGAATCAATAGATTCTCTCTTTATATCACGCATCGCATATATCCAGACAAAACGCAGCAATGGCGGCAAGGTAGTTGTCGGTCGTGATACTCGTGTTTCTGGAGAAGAACTGATGCGTGCAGCTTTTCGAGGTATCAGAGCTGCAGGTGGAATCCCCGTAGATGCTGGTATTGCACCTACTCCCACGACCTGTGTTTGCACAAATGCAGTTGAAGCTTCAACTGGAATAATCCTTACAGCAAGCCATAACCCTGGTATGTATAATGGTTACAAGATGGTACATAAAAGCGGAAGACTTTTCAGGGGACATGAATGTGAAGAGATCTATGAGGCATTCCGTTCTTCTGAGTATGCTTCAGATGATAAACTTTTAAATAGTTCAGATTCTCCGGCAGAAAGAATTGATGCTTCAAAAATCCATATCAGTAAAATATTAAAACATATAAATATAGAAAATATTAAAACTGCAAACATAAAAATTGCTGTAGATTCAATAAACGGGGCTGGTGGTGCAGTATTCCCTGATTTACTTGAAAAATTAGGAGTGAAATGGGTCGGTGTTCATAACAAACTCAATGGCGATTTTGTGCACAATCCTGAACCCAGGCCAGAACATCTTGGCGATCTGTGCAAATTACTAAAAGAAACGCCGGATTTATGGGGTGGATTTGTATTTGATCCTGATGCTGATCGTCTGGCTACGATGGGAGAAAAAGGTGAAGAGATATCTGAAGAGATGACTCTGGTATTTGCCCTCGAAAATCTTCTTCAACGGACAAAATCGGATATTGTGACCAACCTTTCTACTTCAATGCTTATTGATGATGTTGCGAGAAAATACGGAGTTAATGTAATTCGTTCAAAAATCGGAGAAGCTAATGTTGTTGAAGATATGGAAAAATGCGATTGTCAGTTTGGAGGTGAAGGTAATGGCGGAGTTATTTTCCCGAAAATCGCTTCAGCACGTGATGGATTGGGAGCGATGGCACTGATTCTTGAATTAATGGCCTCAACCGGCAAAAAACTTACTCAACACGCATCCATGTGGCCCAGATATTCAATCGTTAAAGATAAAATTCCATGTGATGGTAAAAATCCAGCTGAAATTATTAACAGGTTGAACACAGTTTTCGCTTCGGAAAACAAAAACAATCTTGACGGGCTTAAAATTATCAGAGACTACGGATGGGTACATCTAAGAGCTTCGAATACAGAACCAATAATCAGATGTTATGCTGAAGCGAAATCCAGTCAACAAGCAAGAGATCTTGCAGATATGGTCCTGAAAGAAGTTGAAAACTGAGAGTTTTTTCTTAATGCAAGCAATTCAGACATGAACCAGGTTCCAGATCTGAAAACACTGTTTTTTTTCAGAATACATATTATCAGGTCTTTGTTTTTGAAATAAATTATAAATCAATAAGAAGTTCTTTGATTAGTATTCATACTTAATGTATCTTTTTCCATTATTATATTCAGCAATAAAACCCGTTCATTGCTGAGAAAGGGAACAGCATGAGTAGATATAAACCGAGTCTGATAGTATTGGTTTTCCTGATTACTTCTGCTATTAACGCACAGATTATCAGTGGTTCTGCAACAGTAGAATTGAATGGACCGGCATCTCAGGAACAGACTCTTGAAGCTCAGGAACTGTCCCGAAAAGAGATGAAGAGTGAACTGGTCAGATGGCTTTCAAATTCATTTGAGATCGATTTTGATACTTCAAGTTTACTAAAAAACCAGTTATTCGAGCGTTTTATTGATTCGTGCATGTTTCACGCCCAAAAAGAATCTTCGTTCAAAGGAAAAAGTCTTACTCTAAACTATCATCTTACAACAGATAAGGCAGAGCAACTTTTAGGTACTTATAACTCGACTATGGAAGCCATGTCAATTGAGGCATGGAATAATTTTATTCTGGCAAACACACAGGAAAAATATAATGACATATATAAAGAGGGATTTAAGGTTCTTTCATATGCATCTGCATATCTTGGAAATCCTGTAACAGTTCCGGGCATTGATGAAAAATATCTGGTCGACAGTTGCAAAACTATTTTACAGAGTTTTTTTGATCGTTTAAAAATAACATCTTCCAATATGATTCTTCAGGGCAAGTCCGGACAGATACTTAATGATGCCCCCAAAATAACAGTACAGATCGACAGCACTGCCCTTCAGGGAATTGAATTCTGTGGAATACTGCCAAACGGGAAAATATACTTTACTGCTGTATCGGATCATAATGGTGAAGTTTCTCTTGATAATCTTAAAATACCTTTTGTAACTAATGGAACTCTTCTTTATGTCAGCCTGAATCCAGGTTCAATTGTAATGAAAAAAGCCGGTCTTATCAAAGCCCAGGATTATGGTATCCTTCTCAGAAACAGTCAGGACCAGACATTTATTTTCAAAGTAGCCCGTTCAGTTTACACTTTAGACTACAGTGCCGTATCGGTCAGCAATATCAAAATACCTTCAGAATACTCCTCTGACAGTTACCTGCATAATTTTCTGAGAGATTCATGTTTCATGCAGAAAGCATCAGGAAGTGTTCCTCCGGATCTTGTAATTACTGTCAAATCCCAGGTTTCCAAATACGATTATGATGAAACAGAAAGAACTGCAATCAAATTTTCAAATCGGTTTACTATCAAAGGGTTATCAACAAATCCACCAAAAACTGAACAGATGCAGAGTACTTTTGAAAAACAGTATGAACAGAATATCACAATCCCGTTTGGTCTTCTGTTCTGGGAAGCAAATGCTCATTTACGCGAAAATATCAAAAAAGCGATTTCGCAATTATAGTTTCCTTAAAACTGCCGGTTTTTGACATTTTTTATATGATAAATTTTATGTTCGCCGAGCACACTATATGATTTTAAATGATAATCGTGTCCGCCGAGCGCACACGCTTTTATGGTTAATGTTGTGGCAAATTGTCATCGCCCTGTTTTGTTGCGACCTCAACACTGGGTGGACTTGAAAGGTACAGGTTACGTGCAATATTTCTCAAAAAAAGACGTGCATTTAATGCGTTCTCCAAAGTCGCGTCAATATCGCTTCCATGAGAGCCCGCAAGTTCCAGTATAAAACCTCCATGAAAACTGGTTTCGCTTAATTCAAACAAAATTTTCTGCCAGTTTATTTTCCCTTTTCCAGGCGCAAGATGATCGTCATCAGTTCCCAAATTGTCATTGGCATGAATCATCCTGAGATTCCCCGACAGCTTATATAGCACTTTGTACAGACCACCCGACAATGCTGCATGACCGGTATCAAGACATGTCGTAATATTGAGACAATCCATTGCTCCTATAATCCAGAGCATATCGGTAATACTGCCGAAAGGCAGATGTGGCAACATATTTTCAAGGGCTAATCTGACATTTAGCTGACTACATTTAAATGCAACTTTATCCAGAACAGCCGCTGCATTTCTTAGCCTTTGCATGCGCTCTTCTGTTGACAAGTTAAGGGTTTTGTCTGGTCCGGGGTGGATAACAAAATGCCTTACCTTGAGGATTGCTGCAGCTTCAGCAGCAGTTAAAAGTTCATGAAGAGAGTATTCTTTATGAGCGATATCCGGTGAAGAAATGTCTACATCAA
>DATGNN010000416.1:0-6840 GCA_035306725.1 Chitinispirillaceae bacterium
TAATTCAGTTGTTAAAAAGCTTCCAATTGAACTTAAACGCAAGGGATTTGAAGTATTGTCTACAGTCAGAATGGATAATGAATTTCATAACCACCTTGGTGTAGACTTCAAAAAATATGTAATCATGAGTATAAGCAATCTTCAACTGGCTTACAAAGCCCTGGTAAAAGAGGATGCTAACGGATTGTTACAGACTTATAACGTAATCATATATCAAAAAAACAATGTTACGGTAGTAGGGGTGCTTCGCCCGACGCTGTTAATTTCTGCATTCAATAGTGAATATCTTAATGAGGGTGCATTGATTATAGAACGTAAACTTTTGGAGATTCTTGAAGCGTTAGAGAAAAAGCGTTTCCTGAAAGAAAAAGTTTCGGGTAAAAAAGAAAAACAGGGTGCAATTAAAGCTGTAGCCTGAAAAAAACCAGGCAAAGTTAGCAGGGATTAGCCCGGAGTTTTGCCCCGAGTATTTTTCAATCCCTGCAGTTACTTCTTATGAGTTACCTTTCTCCATTCATCAAAAACACACCAGAACTGAGACCTGGACTGATGATCATGAATACTGTACAAAACCGGTTCCAGATTCAGTTCAAACGTTTTGCGAGCTTCCGGTGCCTTTACAGCCCTTTGCTGCCTGGTAAGCTTATCCGATTTTGTCAAAACAGGGAATACCTCCAGCCCCAGACTCCTTAACCAGCCACAGGCTTCACGATCTGCTCTTATTCCTATATGTCTGATATCAATAAGCCAGATAACTCCACAAAGATTTTGTCGATTCTGGCAATAAGAAGCTATAAGTTGTGACCATCGGATACGTTCACTTCCTGAAGTCTTTGCATAACCATATCCAGGCAAATCTACCCACATCATCGAATGATCTATCAGAAAGAAGTTTGCCAGAGATGTTTTTCCCGGTTTTTTTGAAGTTCTGGCAAGATTGCGATTTTCAAGAACATGATTAATAAATGAAGATTTACCGACATTCGAACGACCCAAAATCGCATACTCTTCACCTTTTGAAGGAGGGATGTCTTTATAGTAAGCAGCTGAAGTTATAAATTCTGCCTGATGATGTTTCAAAGGGGGACTACAGCTATTGTTTTTTTCTGTATTTTTATTTTTTTGATTCATAATGGACTAAAATTAAATTATGGCCAATTCGAGACGGGTTACTTTTAATCTTTTTTTATTATCCATCCAAACGGGAACATATCAATTGGCCGCCCTGCCTGCACGCACTGGATTTTCTCAAAGCATCTGCTTCAAGAGAGCACCACTACCCGCAGAACAGATTTTTTAGATGCGCATATCTGATAAACCTGTCTTCAGGGCAGATGCTGTTTATTGATCATGACAGGATAAGGTAAAGTCGGAAAAAATATTTTTATCATTTTCATTTTATTAAATAGTAAAGAAACGATTCCGATCTCCAGCAGATCTTTTACACAAACCCCATTATTATGTATTTTGTTTCTGTTTATTTCAGGAGTAACAACTGTCTGAATAAATCAGTGAGCAGGTTTTCAGACTTTATTTGTATTGTAAAATTGTTAAAAACTGAGCGTAGAATCTATTTTATTTATTTAGAAGCTGTTGGTATAAACTGTTTTTAATGGAGTTTTCCTGAAACCAGGGCACAATTCAGAAAACCTGCATAATAGAATTGGCATTTTGTTTTTGAGAAAAACCTTTTTTGGGATAAAAGTGATCAGGAGTAATTTATCATGAATATACAGGAAGCAATAAGAACTGTAATTGCAGGAAATAGTCTTACAATTGAAGAATCTGTTGATGTTTTTTCAGAAATAATGAGTGGTACTGCAACAGACGCCCAGATCTCGGCTCTTATAGTCGGGCTGAGAATAAAAGGTGAATCTGCAGAGGAGATTACCGGAGCGGCTTCTGTAATGCGCCAGAAAGCAACTCATATTTTACCGAAAAACCTTGATTTTGTAATTGATACCTGTGGAACTGGTGGTGATGGAGCCAATACTTTCAATATCTCTACCGCAACAGCATTTGTTGCAGCGGGAGCTGGAGCTGTTGTAGCGAAACATGGAAATCGTTCCGTTTCGAGTAAATGTGGAAGTGCTGATGTACTGGAAAAATTAGGTGTAAAACTGAATATCTCTCCCGAATCAATGACCAAATGCCTTGAGGAGACTGGGATCAGCTTTCTTTTTGCTCCATCTCTACATAAAGCAATGAAATATGCCATAAATCCACGTAAGGAGATTGGTGTCAGAACAATTTTCAATGTACTGGGACCGCTTACCAATCCGGCACTTGCCCCTTCACAGTTATTAGGCGTTTTCTCACCTGATCTTACAGAAACTCTTGCAACTGTTCTGAAAAACATGAAAACACATAAAGCTTATGTTGTTTATGGGTTTGATTCTCTTGATGAAATTTCGATTTCCGCAGCTACAAGGGTTTCGGAAGTCAATAACGGTGAAGTTAATTCTTATACCATTGAACCGGAACAGTTCGGCTTAAAGAAAGCTTCATTAGCTTCAATTGAAGGTGGTGATGCTGCTTTTAATTCAGAAATTATCAAAAGAATACTAAATGGTGAAACAGGTCCAACAAGGGATATCGTTTTACTTAATTCCGCTTTTGCTATTGCTGCTTCAGGTATTTCGCAGAGTCCCGATGAAGGTTTTACGGTTGCGAAGGAATCTATCGACTCCGGTAAAGCACTTCAAAAACTTAAAGAGTTAGTTGAATTCACAAATTCACATTAGAATAAAGGCCATGCGCCTGCATGGCCTTTATTTTACTTATTTTCCATTAATCAATCTAACCATTATTACGCCATTAATTGCCCTGAGTTTTTCCAGCACAGTATCGTTAATGGAACTATCGGTATCAATAATATTGTAAGCGTAATCACGTTTATGGCGATTGATCATATTAGCGATATTTATTTTTTCTGAAGCGAGGGCTGTTGTAATCTGCCCTACCATATTTGGAACATTTTTATTGGCAATAACCACTCTGGAGTTTTCGGGAATACCAAGGTCGCAATCCGGAAAATTGACTGCATTTTTTGTATTACCGAATTCCAGAAAATTTTTCAGTTGACTAACAGCCATAACCGCACAATTATCTTCCGATTCAGGAGTTGACGCACCCAGATGTGGAAAAGCAATGACATTTTCATTTTTCAACACCTCTTCATCCGGAAAATCAGTTACATAAGCACTGACTACCCCTTCAGTGAATGCATTGCTGAGGTCTTCATTATTAACCAGTCCGCCACGTGCAAAATTAAGGAGCCGGACACCTTTTTTCATAATAGCCAACCGTTCACGATTGATCATTCCCCTGGTATTATCATTTAACGGGACATGCAGCGTTACATAATCCGACTCAGCGAGCAAGCTTTCGAGTCCGCGGGCCCTTTTTACATTACGGGACAATCCCCATGCAGCTTCAATAGAGATAAATGGATCATACCCTGTCACCTGCATACCAAGCTCAAGTGCATCATTAGCCACCATTACACCAATAGCACCAAGCCCTATTACTCCCAATCGCTTACCACGTATTTCCGGCCCGGCAAAATTCGACTTCCCTTTCTCAATAAGCTTCGGGATTTCATCACCTTTGCCGATTAAATTCTTTGCCCACATTATACCTGATATCACTTTTCGGGAAGAGAGAAAAAGCCCTGCAATAACAAGTTCTTTTACTCCGTTTGCATTAGCGCCAGGTGTGTTAAAAACTACTATGCCACGATCTGCACACTGATCAACCGGAATATTATTTACTCCTGCTCCGGCGCGTGCTATCGCTTTTACAGTTGCGGGCATCTCCACTTCATGTAAAGATGCACTCCTTACAAGAATCGCATCCGGATTAAGAATTTCGGAAGCTACTTCATACATGTCCCGGGGAAAGATCTCTAATCCCGCAGGCGAAATTTTATTAAAAGTCTGTATTTTATACATGATATCTTCTCCCCCATCTATGCGTGAGTTTTTTCAAACTCTTTCATGAACTCAATTAATTTCTTCACACCATCAAGCGGCATGGCATTATAAATACTTGCACGCATCCCCCCAACCGACCTGTGGCCTTTGAGGTTTACCAAACCATTCTCTGAAGATTTTTTTACAAACTCTTTATTGAGTTCCTCTGCAGGAAGAACAAACGGTACATTCATCAAAGAACGATCCTGTTTTACCACAGTACCCCTGAACAGTTTCGAGTCATCAAGAAAGTTGTAAAGCAACTGTGCTTTGAACTCATTTTTCTTCTGTATTTCCCCAACTCCGCCCTGCTCTTTAATCCATTCAAAAACCATTTTCGCTATATAAATATTGTATGCTGGCGGAGTGTTAAACATTGATCCGTTATCTACATGAGTTTTATAGTTCAACATGGTTGGTGTAAAATCCAGAGCATTTCCCACCAGATCATCTCTGATAATTACAACTGTAACACCTGCAGGACCTATATTTTTCTGTGCACCTGCATATATCAGACCAAATTTTGACACATCACACTCTTCAGAGAGAATGTTTGAAGACATATCAGCTACCAGAGGAATTCCTCCGGTTTCCGGAACGGCTCTGTATTTTGTTCCGAAAATCGTATTATTATTTGTAATATGAACATAGGATGCATCAGGATCAAAACTGTTCTTGTCCAACTGCGGAATATACGAGAAATTCTTGTCTTCCGAAGAAGCCACGACACGAACAGATAAATACCGTTTTGCCTCAGCTATGGCTTTTTTTGACCAGGCCCCAGTATTGACATAATCTGCTTTTTTCTTTTCACCGGCCAGATTAAGCGGTGCCATTGCAAACTGTGTCGATGCTCCGCCTCCAAGAAAAAGAACATGATAGTTTTGTGGTATATTCATAAGTTCTCTCAGGAGATTTTCGGCACCACGAATAATCTCTTCGTAAAAAGAAGACCGGTGACTCATCTCCATAACAGACTGACCCGAACCATTGTAATCCAGCATTTCATCAGCAGCTTTTCTCAGAACCGCCTCAGGCAGCATGGATGGACCTGCAGAAAAATTGTAAACTCTTGCCATAAACAGGATCTCCTTATATTTAGTTAATAGATCACCGGATAGAATTTTTTATTTGAGCACTTAAAACCCGTAACTCACCGGAAATGTCCATATTTTTGATAAAAATCTTATTTTGTAATTTCACAATAACAGGCGCAAAGTTGAGTATTCCCTTTACACCTCCGTCAACAAGCTTGTGTGCCACATCCTGAGCCACACAAGCCGGTACCGCAACAATAGCAAGTTCTATTCTAAGCCGTCTGACCACCTCAGTGATACTGTAAGCCGGATATAAAGGTATCGAACTGCTTATTGTTTCCAGCCTGTTTATATTCGAATCGAAACCGGCAATTATGTGAAACTCTCCCCCACACAAATCATTTCGCTCCATAATTGCAGTACCAAGACGCCCTAAACCAACAATACATGCCTTTTTTTCGGTATTAAATTCAAATCTTTCGGAAATCAACTGCTTCAAACCCTTTATATCATACCCGCTGGCGGTGCTTGAAGAAACACCAAGAAATGCAATGTCTTTTCTTATATTATGTGCACCAACACCCAGTTTTTCTCCTAAATCTGCAGAAGATATCCGCTCTACACCACTCTCCTGAAGATCGCAAAGGAGTCTGTATAAAGCACAAAGACGATTTATAGCTGGAAAAGGAACCATTTTAAAACCACCTGTTATTTATTTCACAACTAATATACGAACAGCCCTATGAAATCGCAACAGATTTTTAAATAAAATAGATATTTCTGTGAATTTTTTCACAGACAATGTTTTCGGTCAGATAATTCGGTTCAGGCTTATAATGGTTGACCCATTAACCAAAAAACTGCATAATTATGTAAGTATACCTGAAACAGACATTAATAAAAAAGCCGGTTTTTGCAGGATTAGTGCAATCATAATATCTACAGTTTATGTAGTGATTACAGAAATACCGAAAAAGAATCTTCACGACTATTTTTAATGCATTTTTTTTTAAACCGACTTTTTTGTGCAGCTTTTTTCTACCTGGGAAATATCTTCTACGGTATTTCTCCTGAAAGGGTAAAAAAATGACAATTGACGTAACAGAAGTAAAAAGGCGGCTCAACCTGTTTCTTAAAAATCCGGATCTGGTAGATGAATATATTGAACGCTATGGCCCATCAATAGAAATGAAAAAAATCAGGGAAATGAAAGAGGTCAGGGATGCTCGTCTCAAGAGACTTAACCCCACGAGTACAGGAGATGACCCACTGTTTAAGATTATGGTTAAATGTCCGGTTTGTTACAAGTATCAGATACCTTGCTATGAACTAAAAGCCAAAAGCCAGCAAATAACTCTAAACAAGTTTCTGGTTCCGTTGTATGAAGGAGCTGGTGGATTCAGAAGTTGTGATTTTTCTTATATAACAGTAACAGTTTGTCCTCAATGCCTGTTCGCATCACCGGACAAAAAAGATTTCTCCAGAAAAAGCAGCGCGAACAACTCCTGGATCAAGAGCCAGCTTTCCGGCAATCTGATTTTTGCTTTGAAAGAAAAAACTGAAGAGAGAAAGGAAATGATCAAAAATGTTAACGACTATGCGGATTATTTCAAGCATCCAAGACTCGACAACTCAGCAATAGCTTCTTACAGACTTGCGATGTCAAGAGCCAAAGTGGAAGCCTGGCAAGAACAGCCTTATGCATTCTACAAACTTGGATCGTATGCTCTTCGTATAGCTTACATTATGAAAGAGGTCCGTCAGGACAACACAAAAGTTCTCATAGAAGCACTTAGTTATTTTGAAGAAGCATTTAAAACATCCAATTG
>DATGNN010000417.1:0-5583 GCA_035306725.1 Chitinispirillaceae bacterium
TACATATGCGTATTATTTGTCTGTGCCTTTATGGGGAATACAAATGCGATCAGGATCCAGAATCCGGCTTGACGTTATCTTTGACAGGAGGAGTCCTTTTCCACCGCATGAAGATCTTATGAATCAACCGCCGGAACATGAATTATCAGATGATGACTGGAGCTTTGGCCCACATAGTAAAGAAAAAGGGGAACCATATGATTATAAAGGTATTCCAATTGGAGAAAAAGGAGACATTGATGATAATTATTGGTCACAGGAAATAAACCATTACATTACGGTTTACCGCAAAGGCGAATTCATTTGGGGATACTCTCCATCTTTCCAGGAACAGCAGACAAAAAAGAATCAGTATACACTTGAGACTCTCATTACAGATCCGTTACAGAATCCATCTGATGATTACATTCTTTATGAGCGTACAGTTCCTTCTGTTGACGTATCAGGATGGGCAAAGATAACACCCATAGACGGTACAATTAATAATATCTGGATCAATGGTATTGAGCTTGAAAATCCACATTCCTGTGTTAACTGGAGTGAACAAAAACAGAGGTATGATTTTACAATTCCTGTTCCGGTTAAAAATGGCCCGAACCCGACTGATATCGTTTTCTTTGCTGGTCCGGGAGAGTCGTGTGTCGACTGCTACGGCTGTGCTGCTTCAACACACAGCTTCTTTATTGAATTTACCGGAGCAAAACAGTATCCATCATCTATAAGTCTAAGAGACCTTTCCATGAATCCATTAACATTCGATACCGCCCGAATTGATACAACGGTGTTTCATGTAGTAGTTACAGACCGTAATGGAAATATTGACGGACAGGCAGTGGATACAATGTATGTAAGTGTCACCAATTCTCTGACAGGTGATTCTATTTCTGTCATGCTTCTTGAAACAGGCGATTCAACAAATACCTTTCAGACAGTTCTCCCGGTTGTTGTAGTAAGTACTTCTTCACAGCAGGATCAAAATCATATTTATATGATGGGCGGGGATAAAATTCTCATAACCTATATTGATCCAACTGATCCGACTGATATCTCTGAAGCGTATCTTGTTTCGAAGGCAGATTTTCCAGTAGCTTTGAGCGGGTATTACAAAGACGAAAACGGAGACGGAAAAGTTGACAGGCTTTTTGTACAATATAACCGTCAACTTGATTCTCTTCCGGATTCTGTAATTGTTACATTTCCTGATGAAACAACTGTACATACACTTCGTAATACGGTTGATCCTTTTGAGATTGTTGGAACAGATATGCTTTCTGTTACACTGAACAGCGGATTTGAACCAGGAGTTACCGGGTTTGGTTCTGGTGGCAAGGGATCTGGAACATCATTTCTGACCAGTTTGGGAGCTGTCAAGATTTCGTCGTTTGAGGTAATAGACAGTATCGGGCCGGTATTACTGAATTCAGTGACTCTTCATGAAAAAAATGATTCCGGAAGGGATACCTTGACTGTCCAGTTTTCTGAAATGATAACCGCTGCATCATTGATTGATAATGCCCTGATTCTTCATGGTACAGATGGAGAGAACGAACTTGTTGTACATGGTATTTTGAATGTCGAGAACAGTTCCAACAGTCTTACTATTCTGGTAACTAGTCCTGTTGAAATAAAAAGGGGTGATTCTGTAACAATTAATTCATCAGGGCTTTTAACAGATATGGTTGGGAATCATGCTCATCCGCAAAATCCTAAAGTGCCGGTTGTAATAAGAGAGAATGCGCCACAGCTTCTAAGTGGAGTGTATAAAGATACTGATGCTAATGGTATTATTGATCATGTAGAGTTGGTTTTTACAAAGAGTATACTGATAGAAGATTTGATACTTGAGTTGTCCTGGGAAAATGGTACCCGAAAAGAAGTCGATCATGAGTTCATTTCTTTTGCGGGCGATGAGAGAACTGAAATTGTGGTTGGAATTGAGGGCTTTTTAACGGGAGACAGGATCGTTACTGATGGTAAAATGAGAGCTTTTGCACGTTTTGGTGGTTTTGAAGATTATGAGTCTGTAATTGATGTTTCAGACAAGGCTGCACCGGTAATCATTTCTGCAATTTTATCTCCTTCAGGGGAAACAGAAAACATTATCGATACGCTTATTGTAGAGTTTTCGGAACCTGCAGTAATTAATTCCAAGGAGCCGTTTGAGTTGTATAGTGATGATTTGTCGAAAAATTATTCATTTGTAATTGGGAACTTCAACAATGTGAATAACAAAACAGTCAAATTTTATGTTTCAGAATTTGTAGGAATTGAATTTCCAAGTAACAGGGATTCAATAAGGATAAATCCACAAGCTGGTATTTCTGATATGATTGGAAACAGTCAGGATAATCCGATTAATCGCCGGGTTCTTATGGATGTAAAACCACTTCCTGTTACGGTAAAACTTGAAGGCGGTCCGAATCCTTTTATTGTAAATCAGTCTCTGATTAATAATGATGTTGAACTTCCGGCTCAAATAGCAGGCAAGCTGTTTGGGTATCTCCTTAAAGTAATTCCAATATCAAGGGTAAACACAAAGCAGGAAATCTCGGGTGAGGTAAAAATCTATGATGCTTTGGGTAATTATGTTTACGGAAGAGAGCTGATTGCCTCTAAAAACCAGAACTCTTCTGTAAAATACTTTCATTGGGAAGGAACAAACCAAAAAGGTCGGTATGTAGGAAGCGGTACGTATCTTGCGATAGTCAGGGTAAAAAACAGTACGGGAATGGAAATAAAAGAAAGAATCTTTATTGGTGTAAAAAGGTAGCTATGAATTCAGAAAACGTATATATATATTTAAACTGAATCGGACAATTTCTTTACGCGAATCTTTTACGGGTACATTGGTATTAAGAATCAGATCCAGAACGCTTAATATGAAGTTATACGATTACGACAACGGTGAAAGATGGATATGACCTTCACAGCCCATAAAAACCTTTCTGATCAATGTCGCTATGCAGCTTATCGAAATCAATCTTTCGATTTAGGTTCAAAGAAGTGTTCCGGTAGTAAAATTGGATTTTTCCTGTTCAGGAGGCACATGAAATTGCTTCATTATATAATAATTTCGCTGATACTTTATGGATCGGCTCTTTTTGCAGATTCTGTAAATAATGTGATTTTTGCAGACACAAAAGCAGATCATAAAAGTAACGAAATAATTGTAAAATTCCGAAAAGAAGCTACTGGTAAAACGATTAGAGAAATTTGTCGTACTTACAATTTGACAATGCTTTCGTATCATAAAAAAGCCGATTTTTACCGAATGAAAGCTTCTTCTGAATCAAATCCATTTAAAATATCCGGCAAATTAAATAAAGATTCCAGTGTTCATTTCGCTCATCCGGATTATTACCTGTATAATAATCTAAAAACAGATCCGGATGATTTGCAATTGTATAATTCAAATTGCTATTCTACAAAATCAGTATCAATGCACAAAGATGTCAAAGTGGTTTTTATTGGTAATTCAGTTGATCCACTAATTTGCAGGTACAAAGATGGTGAAATTAATTCAAAAGAATTCTTTGCCGTAAACAGTTACGATTCTCTTAAAACGAGTGAAAGTGAAAACGGGTATGGAGTGACTCTAAACAAAAGGGAAATATCAGGGCAAACTGTTCTGTTGACAGTTTCCGATGTTGCAGAAAGTATTTACCTTGCTGCGGATAGTGGAGCAGACATCATTTCAATAATCGTTTCAGGTCCGCATTGTGATCTGTTGAAACAGGCTGTCACCTATGCTTTCAGCAGAGGTATTACTGTTTTCAGTTCTTCATGCGAGCATAATGAAAACAAGGTTGTATATCCTTGTGGTTATGAAAATATTTGTATTGCAGTCAAACCACTCAGATCAGATAACCCTGTATTACCACAAGATGGTTTCAGGAATAAAACAATCGTTGTACCTGATCATACGTATGATTGGTCGATTGATCCGGCTAAAAGGAAGCAGGAACCTTTTTTAGCAGTTCATTATGTAACCAATATTGCGGCAGCTTTAAATTCTCGGGGAATTAACGGCTCGGATGCAATACGAAGAGCACTTTTTGAGAGTGCAGATAAGTGCTATAAAGGTGAACAGGGAACTATTGGTAACTGCAGGATTATTAATTGTGATGGCGCATTGAATTTTTATCCTGAAAAGGTTCACGATCTGGCTCTTGAATCAATACAGTCACCATCGTGGTGTCTGCGGTCTGAAGATGTTAAAATAACAGTAACTGTTAAAAATGAAGGTACTTATAAGGAAAATTCTATTGTTCGTTTGCGCAATAACACATCAAATAAACTACTCGGAACAAAAACTTTAATTCTCGAATCAGGTGTTACAGACAGTGTGGTGTTTATCTGGTCTACTGGTGAAGAACAGTATGGTGCCAATGAGCTTATGGCAAGTGTTGATATACCTGACGAAACAGATATGGGAGATAATTCATGTTATTCAACTATTAATATTTTGCAGGACCGGCGTGATGTTGCGGTTTATGGAATTGAACCCGTATTAGATGAATCTTCAGTATTAAATACTTCTGCGTCATTAATGGTTAATATCGCAAATCTGGGCACATACACGGAAATGGTAACATTAACTGTAAAAGATTCCCTTAATGGAAATGTGATTGGAACTGTAGATACTTTATTGCAGGCAGATGAACAGATAACTGTCTGTATTAACTGGAATACGAAAGATGTTAATCCAGGTGTTTACAATTTAAAAGCGGAGCTATTCACAATTGATAATATGGATTCTGATCCGGAAAACAATCATGCCTGTAATATTGTTACAATTTCAAAGCCGAAGATTCAAAAAGCAGAATCAAAAACTGCAAATTTGAACCATAACTAATACCCGGTATTTAATTTTTCGACAAAAAAAGATCCATCATTAAAATTATGTGCAAGAATGAAAACTCCACCCGACAGAAATCGGCTGTTTTCAACTAATTCTCTTTTGAAATTCCATTTTAAAGAAAAAACTTTTCGACCAGAACAATCAAATATGTCTGTTCGGGATGGATATTGGCCTCGTGATGAAAGAATAAGCTTACCATTCATATAACAGGAACGTATAGGATTTTTATTAACAGGTGTTTCATCTGAAATCAGAGTGTTAGTTTCTATATCAGAGATGAAATCATTTTCACTGTTGCCTTCTCCATAGGTAACAAGCATACCGGATTCGGGGTAACGGGCTGTTGATCCATCAGATAACTCAACCAGAAAATAGTAGTTTCTGCTTTTGGATGTCAGAGGGAGATTCAAGATGTAGGTACCCCGTGAATGTTCACCGATATGCAGTTCCATATTATAATTACTGTTATCAATAATAAGGGATACTGATGTGATCTGGTTATCATTACTAAAACAGTTTGCCATAAATGTAATTTCGTTGTCGCTGGAAAAATAATGTGATGCAGCGGGTATTGGGTGATAATAATATTTACTGTTTCCTCCTCCGAAATCCTGACACCACCAGTGTGTACGGCCTCTGTCTGAAACTGTAACAGATTTTGTATATCCACAACCTAATTCATTAAATCCGGAAGACATTATATTTCGACGATGACCGTCATT
>DATGNN010000418.1:0-15941 GCA_035306725.1 Chitinispirillaceae bacterium
CATTCTTTTTTAATGTTATATTTTTTGAACCATAAAACAGATTGCCATTTTTGACAGAAGTAACATCACGGTAAAGGGTATACTCACCCAGCATATCAGTCGTATCTGACATATTTTTTGAATCAAGTGTAACCACTGCACCTGGTATTGCGTCACCATGTTCATTGGTCACCGACCCGCTGATATCTATTGTTTGCGCCTGTAAAAAATAACCTGCTGACATTATCAAACACAACGCAGCCATTTTATTCATAATATACTCCTCCTGTGTGAAATTACTAATATTCGGATTTATAATTTAAGCCTTCGTAAATTGGTAAAAAAATATACGAAAGCATCCCCTCTGTTTGCGATTAAAAGAAAAATCCACATCTCAGCACATAATAAAAGTCTTTCGTCCGGGGGCAAACCTCTGTGTAAACTTTTTTACCTGCAGGTACGTATGATGCTCTGGAAGTATGATCACTGGCAATCTGACCACTTATACGTAAACTTTTTATTTTTTTAGAAGCGTATAACGACCACTTCCAGTCATCATCGGTTTTCCTGCTCCAGTCTGAATAGTAATCTATACCTGCATAAGTATTGAAATAGGGGACAGGAGAATTGGATTTCCACATGAATTGAAATGAATTCTGATACGGCATCGGGTAGTACTCAACTTCAGCGGCCAGTACATCGAGTAACTTGAATGCAGGCAGATTGAATCCTATCATGATCGGGATTCGTTCTTTCCTGTTGTTGTACCAGCCAGGATAGTTCTTTATTCCCAAAACGGCCACTTCTGCATACAGTTTAAGATCATTTTCACCCAGAATGCCGGAACCGATAAAGACTTTCGGATCTAGTGTAATCCGTGCAGTTGCTTTAGTTCCCCTGAAAGTGTAATCTGTTGTATCACCGGTAACAGAATCGACAAATGAAGCCGATAGTGTTGTGTAGGTTCCATTATTGGCAGGCTTGATTCTATTCTTGTCAAATGGTATCATGTGAAAAAAGGATATGCCTGCAGAAAAGTCAATAAAGCTTTCCGGGGTGGTATAACTTATTAATGCAGAAAGAGAAAGATCCATGGTGGGGTAGAGATCTGTTTCTGTATTAAAAAACAGATCTGCTTTATAGCATCCTGATGAAGTATGGTTACGATAACCTGTATGTATTCCTGCCAGAGTCATCTTGTCGGCAATTTCAAATCCGCTCACAAGCAGTGGGGGATATGCGTTGCTGCGGAAAAGATATTCCCCGAGATTAACTGCTTCGGGATTGTATTTGACTGGAAAATATCCGAACCGGATTTCTATACTGTCATTATCTGAAATATCCCAATAAGTTTGTATTGATGCTTCAAGCAGGGAGATAGAGAACGATTTCTGAAGAGGTTCTGCATTTTCCACACCCATGGAAATATTTGCTACAGGGAAAACAAAGGAACTCTTGACATGAACCCTGCATGTTGATCTGGAAAACACAGGTGCAGTTAACATCATACCAGCCTGGATGTCTCCAAGGGGTTTTTCATCGAAATTGACATTACTCATGATATTTGTGAACTCGGATCTTTTGACCTGGCCCATGGTGATCCAGCCCCATCCTGAAAAGCTGAACCCAGGGTTTTCTGCAAAAACAAGGCAGGCTGTAAAAAATATTAAAACGAATAATCTAATCATTTTTAAAAATCCTGTAAATTACAATTAAAGAGAAAGTATGTATTCAATCAGATCCTCAAATTCATCACTGCTTAATTGATTGACATCTTTGGAATGACCGGGCTGTGAAACCACTTCTTCGATAGTCTCGTGAGATCCGATATGATTGTATGGCCCGGTTCGCCAGCCCTCTATAATAGATGGTGTATCCCATTCTGTACGGGGGTCATAATTGTCAACTACGCCAGCATTTGCTTTTTTCAAGTGTGTAAAAAGGGGTGCCGGATGGCAATAGAAACAATCAACTTTCTGGGTATTATAATATATTTCTCTGCCTCTCTGAGCAGATTCACTCAATTTGCCTTTGACCAGGTTCGGACTGGGCACTGGTTTCAGACGTAAAAAGAATGTGTCAATTGCCAGACAAACATCTGCTGATGGTTCCATCTGCAGTTCCAGACGGACACCAGCACGTACAGATTCAAATGCATCGTTTCGTCTTCCGGTCCAGTTGGTTGGAGGTGTCTGAAAAGTAAGAAGCATACTCTTGGCGTTTTTTGGGGAGTTGAGATATGAATCGGATAATATCCAGTTAAGCCCGTCGGGACGCGTAAACGGATGACAGGAATGGCAGGATTGCCAGTGCCCTACACAAAGATTGGCATCATAGAAATGGCTCTCACCTTTACGTTGGGCAGTTATCGGTTTTTCGGGTGCAAGAGGGTATTCAGTTGAAAGCAGACTAACTGCATCCAGATCAATGATATCAATCGATGATGAAAAATAGCCGGTTACATATACATTCGAACCGATTGCAACAATCGAACGTGGACTTCGCACATGAGTAGTTACAGTTTTTTTAATTTCCCTGATAAACGTAAATTCATGTGATACATCTTCCTTGCCGACAAGTTTGTCAAACATTGCCGGCATGTCTATTACAGTTACCATATCATAACCTGCATGAGCCACACACAGCCATTTTGAATCATCAGTACATGCAATATTCCAGGGATTGGCTACTCCAAGTCTGTTGTCATCCAGTTCGACATCATTGTAGAGAGTCTGATTTTCCATATCAATAATAGCCATGTTGTTTGAATGTACCCATCCCTGGTCAAGAGTTACTGCAGGAAGTGAAACACGCCCAATCAGATGCGGAATGAAAGCCCATTTACCATCAGGAGACAAACATATATCAGTGGTTGAATGACTGCCTGTGGGCAGCCGCAGAGTTTTCGTTATTTTTCCGGACGAAGTATTGATAAAACATACTTTGCATGTCATTGCCGTGTCTGTCGCTATCCCATCAGGAAGCATGTTTGCAACAACAAGAAATCCGGCATCTTCCGAGAGTTCCATCGAATACGGCTCCTTTATTGCAGGAACACGCATTTCTTCTCTTCCGGAAGTAAGGTTAATAAACGAGATGGTGTTTTCCAGCCAGTTGCATACATAAAGCATACGTTCATCAGGGCTTAGTACAGGAGAACGCGCCATATGCCCTGCAGATATCCTGCTTTCCACCAGACCTGATACCGTGTTTACAACACATACCATGCCGTCTGGCCATAACTCTGATGAACATGCTACGTAGAGTTTCGAACCGTCTGCTGAGATCGCCAAACCTGTTGGTTCATTCGGCAACAGTATTGAATTGACTACCGAATTTGATTCAATGGAAAAGACAAGAACTTTTTTAGCGGTCTGTGCGCCTATATAGATGTGTTGTTTGTCAGGTGAGACAATCATCGATGAAGGTGAGAGATATTTGGGATTCTGCACAGTTTCCAGGTCACCGTTGAGGGCCAGTAGCTCAAAGAGAAAACCGGGAGGTACAATCTCTGCAAGTTCTGTTGCACGACAAACCTGGTGCAAAAACAGAACGGAAGATATCAGCAGAATAAGATATTTCATCGGATGCCTCTTGTATTGAGAATTAACATTTCAGAAGATCCGGAGGGTTTACTATCAATGTACATGCGAAAGAAGTACAGGCCGCCAGTTGGTTTTTTGTTGCGTTCCACTTGCGCGGAAACATGTTTAAAAGTCAAAAAGGCAGTTGTTGCAAACCTAATCAAGCCTGTCGCTAAAATTCTTTTTACCATATGAATTCCCGTTATCTCTATCTGTTCTGTCATCGAAAAATGAATTTCATTGACGATCGGTTTCTGGTTACCGGATCACCATTACGCATATTAACTGTAGTAAAGATATAAACGCCTTTTGTAATTGGAGTTGAATTCAAGTCAAATCGGATTGAATTTACCTCTTTGTTAAAATCCCATTTTTTAACAAGGCGTCCCGAGATGTTAAACAGGGAAGCTTCAACAATGGATTCATCGGAATTAATCAACGAGACATTTAAACCGTTTCTGATTATTCTGTATTTACTGTTTTCATTGCTTATGACATTTACATCCCCTGCAAGAGGATATTCGGTTTCAATACCCTGTGGATTAAGCGGGTCAACATCCATTCGCGGCCATACAAGTTCACCGTTTCTTTGAGCTTCAATATCATATTCAGCACCCAGTTCCATTGAATTGAGATCAAGCCACAGTGTTATCCGCCTGTATTCATCAGAAGTCAAATCAACATCATGGTGTGAAGGGTCGAGATAATTGATAAGATCGGAAAATGATGCCCCGAACATTCCCGGAATAGTTCGTGAACCACCCTTCTTCGGAGTAATGATATCACCGTTTATATATGGATCTCCGTCTCCGCAGAAATAAAAGGCATAATCTTTTAAACTTCGATAACTCATACTCGGTCCCCGACCTCTGTTTCTATGACAGGATGCACATTTGTTGTCAAATACAGGTTTTACCAGTCTGGCAAAATTTACCGGCTCCACTCCTCCTGCCTCCGGGGTCAGTTTTGATGGAGACCTCATGAAAGCAATTTTATTTGCTCCTCCCGGTGGCGCTTTCCATTTATTCTCATGACAACCAACACATGCCATTTGCTCACCTGGATGAACATAAGTTGCAGTACGCATAGACTGAACCGCGAGTCCTTCTTCATCAAGCAACTGGAAATAGATAATTTTACCAACCGGAGCTTCACAGTAAACACTGCCGTCAGATTCAACAGGAACAGTTCCCAAAGACATCCTGGCCAATGCTTCTGAAGGATATCCATTTCTGGGATCATTAATAAGACGGGTTTCTTTAGGGAAAACCTGAACGATTCTCATACTTTTGATTGGTCGGTCTTCGGGAAGGGGAAGGTCACAGATATTCACGTCATTTACTTTTATGGTAGCCCTGTAATGGTCGGGACGATTTTCTCTTTCTCCCTGCCAGGTAGCAGTAGCAAGAGCAGGCGGTTTTTGTCGAGCTTTGACAGGTATGGGATCTATCGGCCTCCAGGAATTGCTGGCGAATATAAGCTCTTCTCCGCCGAATCTGTCGCGTAAAATTATGGTATTTTCTTTGTTACATATATAGTAATCTTCACTGAGCGGCCACGCTGTACCGTATGGTCCTGTTTGAAAATCGGGCCAGCCGTTCCAGGCTGTTGTTATCCGTTCTACCTGCGAAACTTTCCCGTCATCCTCAATTGTCGGATCGATAAAAATAAGCTCGCCAAAGGTATAGGAATGATGCCCGGAAGCTGTTGCGATATATTTTTGTGAATTTGGTATGGCCCGAATGTTGTATTCCGCTACAGGCCTGTCCCATCTTCCATCCCTCCAGTTAGATCCGGTAAATGTCTCCAGAGGCAGTGGATAGTTTCCATGGTATGACCGCGGATCGCGGCCATCTGGATAACATGACCAGAGGTGATGCGCTATACAATCATCACGGTCGATATAATCCCATCGGGTATAGAGTATTTTTCCATCATTATCAACACTTGGGTGCCATTCATTAGTTTCATGATAACTGAGACAAATAATATCACTTCCATCATCTTTCATTGAATGAAGAGTAAAGGTAGGTTTCCCTTTTGTATGACACCTTCCATACCCTCCGCGACGATCTGAAATAAAAACTATGCGGCCATTAGGAAGCCAGACAGGATCAAAATCATTATGATTGGAGTTTGTGAGAAAATTGAATTCCGAAGAAGAACCGAAAGTCAGTTGTCTGAGACCGGAACCATCTATGTTTACTCTGAAGATGTGATAGCATCTATCTGTTGAAGGTGACCAGGCGAAAAGAATGGTTTTTCCATCAAATGAAAGATCAGGCGAAAGAAAAGCTCCACCGAATAGATTAGATCCTTTGAAAGGACCATTTTCAACCTGAGAATTCTGTAATACATCAACCAGAACAGGATTCGTTTTAAAATCCTTTAAAATATACAGGCCTCCACCCATATTAATATTCCATGGGTTATATTGATCGCACATATGTACTTCATTATTCGGGAATACATATCCGATAAACAGCAGATCGTCGAAATCCAGCAATGGATTATCAAGAGCGGCTTGTCTGTGTAAAGCACTGATTTTTACAAAAAGCTCTTCAGAACCCCTGGATACTGTTGATTTTGCCAAAGGCTGGTTGGTATATTCTGATTCCAGATTTTTTAACGTTTTTTCAAATTCTTTAATTTTAGAGGATTTTTTCAGACGTTCAAGATCTTGCAAAAGAAGCATTGTTCTTCGGAGTATGATGTCAACAGGAGTATTATCGGTCGGGAGGACATGTGCATTTATATCATAGGCATCGCTGTTTTCAACAGTCCTTTTTGCTAATGGTTTCTTATCCTTGATTTGCTGGTGAAGATCAAGATATTGCTGTTTCCAGTAATTATCAATGGTACTGGAACCTGTTGAACTTTCCATTAGAAATGAAGTGTTTTTATTCTCCGCTGAAACTGATAAAATTAACGGTTTTGAACAAATAAAAATAATAAATAAAATAATCCATTTTTGTTCTCCAGCCATAAACCCTCCCCATTCAGTTTTCATAAATTTATAGTCCGGTAAATCAAAATGATCCTGATGTTTTTGATTATAAACATTTGCAGGATTTAAACAAATGCATTTCTGATATGTTGTTTGATTCAATTATTCAGTATTGTAAAAACAGTTTTTTCTTTAGCCTGTCTTTTTAGCAGTATTTCTCCTGAATACCTCATTTTCAGGATATAATTACCTTTATTCCCACAGCATTAATATTAATATAAACAATATTTTAATTTATACGTGCAGGTTTTGCAGCAGTTAGTAATTAATGTTCCATGGTCAGGAACATGTAACAGCAGCTCTAATTTTTTTAAGAAATAATGCTGAATAAGACAGGCATTTACATCCATACACTTTGCCTTATTAAATATATTTATACTGATTTTATCTCCCGATTTTGATTTTACTTTGCAACCATGATTGTCGATGTAAACAAAGTTTGTTTTTGACTGTTAATCTTAATAAGATAATAACCATTTGATATATTCCTGAGTGTATGGATTTGTGAGTATATTTCACCTGCTTTGGTTTTAAGTGCAATAGTTTTTAACAGTTTTCCATTAAGGTTGTATAATTTCAAGGATGCCTGGTTCCCGGGAGAAAAGAATGTAACCTTCAAATCAGAATATTTGCATTTAATATTAGAACGTAAAACTTTTTCAGTTTTACCTTGAAAAGATGCGTGGGTCGGATCAATTAATTTTACAGATACATTATCTATAATAATAGTTTCTGATGATGCACCAGTATTGAAACAAATCCGCCCATTGATATCTGTTGGGTGCTCCATCGTGAATCTGAAAGAAAATGTCTGCTTTGTTGCAGAAAGATCAAATTGCTGCACCTGCGGCAGATAGCTTGTCCATGGATCATCAGCCATCTCGACATTAAACTCCAGTGTTCTTTCTGCTTCGCCATACGCATCAAATGTAATCTCATAAGTTGAATCGGTTTGAAGAAACAAGCCCGACTGGACAAGCTGAATATCGTGATTGTTTGTACCTATACTTTCGATATCGATTTGGTACTCCTGATCAATCACGTTTCCTGATGCACTCCCGTCCCAGATATTAAGAATCCATTCATCGGAACCGGAACTGAAATCACCATTGAGCACAAGATTACCGTTTACGGCGCTGCGCGCGAAAAGCGCACTCACCATTTTATCCTCATCCATCGTAATGGAAAGAGGGTTGCGGCTGTCGCTAATCCCCTCACCACTCCAACCGACAAAATCCCATCCGTTCTCCGGCTGAGCTGTGAGAGTAACAACTGTTTCTTCCTCATAGTTTGAGCCGGCCGGTTCGCGGTTTACGGTTCCCAGACCGATTGTTTCTACTGAGAGACGATAGCCTGAACCATATGATCCTACAAATGTTACGACACTGTTTGCCGGAAAAGTCCACGAAAAGCTTGTTCCAGCAGAAACAGATTCGCGGTTCGCCAGTTTTACATTATCTGATGTCTCCCATGGAATAATCTCAGGTACAGAAATGCCATTTAAACTAAAGCTTTGTTCCATTGCTGTCTCGTTTTCATTGATTACAACAATAGTCAATTGCCCCAGTGAATCGTTTCTATAGGCAGTAACATATACCCCATTTGAGGGATTATCGGTTGCGGCAATGCGGTAAGAACCCGGTCGTACAAAGCGGCTGTAATTTCCCATGACATATCCGCGTTGAATAACATGGCCGCGCATGACCAGTCCGTTTGAAGCGGTTCCATCCACACCATCTGCCGGAATAATCCACCATGTATGATATGCACTCACCGGACCATTGACAATCTGTCCATGCATCTGTTTTGCAATAGCAATTCCCGGTATCATGGATTCATCTCCTGCAAACTGGTCAAATCCATATTCGGTTTCCCAGAGTTCTTTGCCCTTTTCGATGACCAGCTCATAAGGATATCCACGGGAACCGGTTGGTTCATCACCATAAGAGTGGGAAGCAATTACATCACAATACTTCAGTGCTTCTGTACTGTTCAACAGGGCATCACCAAAGGGCTTCAGTGAACCCCAGTTAATCACCTCCGGTGCAATGATTCTGGTATCTAAGCCGGCTCTTTCCAGTGATGGGCCGAGGTATTCCCCGACAAAGGTCGCCAACTCCTCTGGCGTATATCTGCATGATTCATACTCAGCGGTCCAGTTGGGCTCATTTTGCGCCGAAATCCATCGTAAATCAACTCCCTGCGCCTTTAGATCCTCAACATATGACACTAGACGATCTGCCCAGTCCTGATAATGTTCAGGTAACAGACTGCCTCCGTTGTTGACACTGTTGTTGTCTTTCCATTCTGCTGGTGGAGACCAGGGAGCGGCCCAGATTGATGCCCCCAGAGCCTGGGCTTTTTTTGCTATATCAATCTCGCCACGGCCGGTTGTTCCATTGGGAGCGATTCTCATTCGTACCAAAGTCAATCCGCACCCATCGGTTGGAGAAAAAAGCTCATCTATCAGATCATCATCCAGACCGCCTGCCCATGCGGTAGAGCCGCCGAATCCGGACATGTGCTGTTGAGTCTCCTCAAATGCTACAATACATTCTGCAGAATATAAAAAATTCATCACACCGAGCATTAAAGCGGTTACGCCACTTCTGATGAATGTTTTTTTGATTGACCATATCTTCATGTTTTATCCTTTTGAATCAAAAATATGTGAGCACCCTTCTTTTTCTGCGCCCGTCATGATTGATCAGCAATACATAGATGCCCCGGGTTTTCAGGGGAATTTTTAAGGAATGGATACAGTTAAGCTTTTTCATAATCAACTGTCCATTTGGCTTAAACAGTGAAACGGAATATTTCGTATTCCTGCCTTGTGGCTGAATAGAAATATTTCCCCTTTTTAAACCAATGTCGAATCGTGTAACATGATTGTTTTTAATCACATGGCTTATATCGGTTCCATCGTTGAAAAATTCAAACCAGTTTACATTAAACAGGTATCCCTCACCGCCTGTAAATTTCATGTGAACGGCATGCTTTCCTTCTGTTTTACTTATATTGCAGGTAAAATCTGACCATGTCTGCCATCCCCCGGTTTCGGTGATTGTGCATTTTCCTATAAGAGGCCCGTCTTCACCATCTATTCTTATTTCAATATCACCACCATTACCTCCACATGCAGCCCGTACCTGAAAAAGTGTTGACACGCTGCCAAAATCGACTTCATCGTATACCACATAATCTCCATTTTCGATAAAACCAATATCTTCACCGCCCTCCGAACAGTTTTCTGTTTCTATCCCGAACTGACTGCTGTAATTTTCAGCCTCTATCTGTGATAGTGAGCCGCTTACCCGAAGCAATGCTGATGATTCTTTTGACTTTTGTCCATTTTTATTTACGACATACAGTCTGTATAAACCGTTGCGCTGCGGAACGTTAATTGTGGTTTCGTTCCCGGCAGCCGTTGTCATTGATGGTCCTTCACGAAAACTCGTAGTTCCTTCAGGGGCAAACCAGATAGTATTAGAAGAATCGCCGCTGCTGCGTATGGGTATACTGGTTCCCGCCTGAGCAGCGCAGCTTGCCGGAAAGATATAATCCTGCAAGGGAATTAATTCTTCCGGTATAATGTGACTATATGTGTCCTGAATACCTGAATTTACACAGGTAGTGTATTGTTTTACAGGCCATACATTATCCGGAACAGCAACAGGAGGATCGATAGTACTGTTTGGCGGGTCAATTCCCATTTTGTTTACTGTAGCAAAGGTGCGCAGAATTGTCAAATGGTGTTTCTGCCCGAAGTCTTCACAGTTTATCGTGTATTTGACTCCCGGATCAATGTCGAGAACATTATCGTTTTCAATGATATGTGTCGTACCTTCATCGTTATGCAGCCCATAGGTCGGGCCGTGAGTAGCAGCGGGAATTCCTCTGACATAATTCTCATTGATAACAGTACCCGGCATCTGTCCTATTGTATAAATTGCACCACTGTCATGAAGTCGCTGCAGTGCATCGATAATCCGGTTATAACTGATTGTATTATTTTTGCAGGTAGTAGAATTCTGAAAGTTGCACCATCCCCATCCCAGATGAATGCCATTATACGCAGTTTTTTGTACCAGATTGTACGTTATTTCAATTTCTTCCACAAAAAAAGCCGTAATAGCTGCGCATCCTCCAAATCCAGGAGCTGTGCTGATATCATAAAAAACGTTATTACTGATTCTGTTATTTTTACATATTCCTTCCATATCGGGAGCATATTTTGCATGAGTCCCGCCATCTCCGATATATACATGTTGTGGATGACCAACAGTTATGCCGCTGGATGTAATGTCCGTTATAAAATTGCCGATGATATTACAGTTAATAACATCGTTAGCCATGTTTATCCCGTCATTTCCGCTGTGTTTGATAGTATTTTCTATAAAATCAACTGAATCGCAGAAGCTGCAGTTTATCATTCCCGGCAGTAAATCAAGCAGCTCGTATTGAGTGTTGTGCCAGTTATCGTTGTAAAAAGCAATGAAAGCATCTGCTCCCTGACAGGTTGTTTTACCGTATGAACCATCAATATGAACCAGATTGTATTCAGTGTTTGCGAATGTAATACCCTCGAAAGTAATGTTCCTGACACGATTTTCGGGCGAATTACCCTGGATTTCAATAAGTTTTTCAATCACCGGAGCCTGCACATCTGCAGCAGCCATATTCTCACCGGACCGTGCGTAATAATAAAGGGTTTGTTCTGACTTGTCGAAGTAAAATTGACCGGGAGAGTCGAGAAATTCGAAAGCGTTGTATATTGTATGAGTTCCGGTAACTGTAAATGCAGCACCCCACCCTGGTGTCTGTGCTATTGCTCCGTACGGTTGCTGCAACAGCAGCACCCTGTTATTATTTACAGTCACGACATCCCGCACACAGACAATATTTTCGTTCCATGTTGTACCATTAACTATTTCAATATCGTCGGGATTTCTGGAAATAAGCGGCACATCAGATGCATTGTACCTGACTCCATCGCTTTTAGTACCACTTGTCCATGCCCATTCAGCCTGCCCCTCACTCACAGAATAATTACCCTCGCCTCCCCGGGCAGTAACAGCTTTTTTGGTCATTGTGGCTCGTTTGTCATTTACATACAGATTTCGTAATTTCGTTGAGCGATTCAAAGAGGCTTTATAAACGTTCCCGTCATGTTGAGTCCATCCAGTTACTTTTACCGCACCGCTGAGAATGGGTGTTTCTTCAGGATACGCTTTGTAGATGATTCGGTATCCGTTGGTACCAGAATCCTCCGGCTTAAATGTTATGGTGCTGTGTACGGGATATGTGCCATCTCTCAAGTAAATGACAATATCTCCGGACATACTGCTGTTTTCCATTCGTACAGCATCGCGTGCTGCAGATACAGTTTTAAATGGTGAACTTTCTGTTCCCGGATTGCTGTCATTACCATCTGGCGAAACATAAAAAGTAGTCTGAACACCTGCTGTTGCATTGAATACCAGGCATGTACTTATGCAGGTAATCAGTGTAATAATTCTCGTGCGTAACACATACACGCATGTATAAACGTTCATTCTGTCATTCTCCTGAATTATCATAACAAGTTTTTATCCTCAGGCTTCATGATTTGTTACTGCTGATGTATAAACCGGTAACTTCCATGCAGTTTTTTTCCAGTCATAAGCCTTATAAAGTAGATACCATCGGACAATTGATTAAAATCAAGTATGCAGTACCTTTGCCCCGCTTTTATAATCTCTTTTCTGATTATCCTTCCTCTGGAATCAAATAGTTTCAAAGATAATGAAACCGTATGTGCGCATTCTAACTCGATTTTTACAAACGATTCTATATGCACAATGGAAGAAATGAGACTGTGACGTGTACTCATCAAAGGCCCGGTTATGCCTGTTTCTTCAACTTGCTCAATTGTAATATTGTCCAGGAACAGGTCATGCGTAGATTCTCCACAATTAAACGAGAGTCTGCCACTGGAATCGGTAGGATGTTCCATTTCGAAGGTAAAGGAATACGGACTTTTATTCGTGCTCAGATCAAATGTTTCCGGTGATTGCAGATAGCTTGTCCATGGATCATTTTCCATTTCCACATTTACTTCAAGAGGCCGGCTTTCGGCTGCCCGTGCATCGAAAGATACTTTGTAGAAATTGCCCTGCCGGAGGATAAGTCCTGCCTGCACAAGCTGTATATCATGACTGTTAGTTGGCAGATTCGATATGGTTACTTTGTATTCACCATCGGTAATTTCTCCTGACGCCTCTCCATCCCAGACATTAAGAGTCCATCCGTTTGAACCTTCATCAAACCCTCCATTGAACACCGTATCCCGGTGTAAAGGCGGATTGGCACCATCAAAAGCAGCACCATCAAAGGGAACAACAATAACTTTGCTGTTATGATCATCATTTCCCTGGTCGTCTTCTTTTTCGGAATCAATCACAGAAAATGTCCAGTGTGTGATATGTCCATTTTCGATGAAAACTCCGGGACGTTCTATTTTTGTCCAATGATTTACGGTTCCATCGGTGTAGCGAAGAAAATCGGATCGGGGATCAAAAGCCAGTCCTTCATTTGTCCAATCATGTATTCCATCTCCGGATCTCAAATGGTATGCCTTTTTATCACTCCACGAATTGACAACTACATGATAGTACCCTCCGCTGTACCACAAAACCGGATCTTCGAGGTTCGGCGCAAGGCCGCTGTAAATAGAATTACACTGAACCTTGTAGGGCCCTGTAAGATTATCACTGGTCATTATCTGTCCATGGCGTTCAATAACCATGAATTTGCCGTCATCCGGACGTATTATTATGCTTAAGTTTGCAATTTCCCGGGGTTTGTTGAAACCATTAGCATCAATAGTAATCGAACCGGCAAAACTCCACGGTCCATCAAGCGACGAAGCTGTGAAAAAATCTCCAGGGCGGGTATCACTGACAACTGAGGCATAGGTTCCGTCTTTAAGCTGTAATATTGTCAGATTGTGCCCTCTTCCATCCGAGTTTGTCGGCCATGTAAGTCCCTTGTCAACATATGGTCCCGTAACCGATTCACTTACAGCATGGACACCTACGGAACTGAGCCACGCCCAGTGTCCTCCGGACTGATTCCATCGGCTGGCAAACATATGATATTTACCACCCGGACCCTTTATTATGGGGCCGTCCCAATAACTGTATGAACTGTTCGTTTCATCCTCAAGACCGTTACGGATATCCCTCTTACCCACAGAAGCGCAGCCCCATTTGTCTGAGCGCAGAGGCTCAACAATTGGCATTGGCAAAAAATAATCGATTAATGTCTTTGATGAACCTGTGCTTACTAACAAGACAAAGATTATCCCTGCCATCTGTATCGTGAATAAACATCTGTTAGTTTTTTCTCTCACTCGAACCTCACTGAATGACTAAAGCCGACAAAAAAAAACATGTACATATCAGTTCTTAACGTCCTTCGTTGTCGTTGTCGTAATCGTAATCGTAATCGTAATCGTTATCGTAATCGTTATCGTAATATATTATTGTTGCCGCTATTTAATTTATATGCCAAGATATTCTTTCTGTTTTCAAATCTGCCCGAAGTACTGATAACGAGCCCGGTCGAGGTACGGTTACCGAGCATAGTCGAGGTATAAATCGCCTCCTCGACGATGCTCGGGGAGTGTACGCTTGAACAATGGTTCTTTGAAATAAGGTTTCCAAACCAGGTAGAAATACTATTGCCGAGTAAGGCCGAGACACGGTTACCGGGCAAGATCAATGCACAACATTGTTGCAATCTCACACAGTATAGCGTCTTATTTAATTCATAATTCATGATTCTTATGCGACCAATAAAAAGTCTCGTGTAAAGGAATCGTACCAATTCTTGTCGTATATTATTAATATACTATCAATAATACGCTTTGCCTTGTAATACTTCCTTTCAAAGGAAATATCTGTTCCGGCAAATGGAACAAATTTTATTATATGTTTAAAAAGTAATTATATGTATAAAGCAGGATTTTTTGTTTTTAAACCGGGTGTAAATGTCTGTTTTGTTGTGTATCACGACATTCACATTCGGTTTTTTATCTGCATCAAGGTTTTATTTGGGGCGGCTACAATAAGTAAATCTACAAGAGAGCTATACGGTATGTATTAACTACAGGGCGGGTATGTGCGAAACATAAATGATAAATGTTGCAGAGCCACTTTGCTCCAATCATCCTGGTGTCTGGGATGAATCAGAAATGGCATCTGCAACATTTATGGCAAGCAACGAATATTCACTGATAAAAGGTTTGTTGTCTCTTTCCAGACAGTTTATTATCTTTTCAGGCATATTTTTTCGGATTCGATAGTTTATTCCCGGTTCACATCAACCTTTTGATATTTCATCTTCTGTATTTAAACACTTTTCTCGAAACATTTTTTCGTGAATTCTCGATAAATACTACATATATACCAGGGATAAGGTTTTCTCCTATTGTCATTTTATCCATACCATTTCCCCGTTCAATAACCGAACCATTTAAACTTGTTATGTAGTACTTAAACGCTCCCTTCTGTTTGATTTTCAGGCCATCTGCACTAAAGGGACATTGCCGGATACTTTTATCAGCGGATATATTGTGCTTTGCTATAGATGTTGTTTCATGAAATTCCATGAAATTAAAATTAATGTAGTCCGAGTCAAACGCTATTCGCACAACATGTTGACCTTCTGTCAAATCCACATCGTTAACTGTCACCGTAGTCCAGTTTTGCCAGTCTCCGGTGTTTGGAATACTGATATCGCCACTTATATCGATTTCATCAATTTCTACGTGTATACTTTTCCCGTCTCCATCGGCAGCCACCCGAAGGTCGAGAGTGTATGTGCCTGTTTTTGTAACATTTACAGTATATTCTAACCATTCGCCCTGCAGAACATGACAAATGTTATATGAACCTGTTGTATCCTGAGTCGTTTCTATGTCAACCTGATCGTTTCTTAGATCAGCCAGTCCTTCATTACCGTTATCATTTTTCTCATGATATCCTGCGCCTTCACCGCCCAAATCGTATTCTTCCCCTTCTATGCGTCCGGGAATCTGATGAGCCGAATCACCATATGGCCCCTGGTACATTTCGCAGGTAACAGTAACAGCTTCAGAGGTTCCACTGTTTCCCTGGTCATCAACAGCTCTGGCTGTAATGCTATGTGATCCGGCATCCATACCAGACCACTGGAACTGATATGGTGCTGTGCTGTCAGTTCCCAGAAGAGTGGTGTCATTGTAAAATTCCACCCTGGCAACTGAACCGTCTTCATCTGATGCATCGGCTGCAAGGGTGATCGTTTGGAGAGTAGTAAAGCTACTGTTATCTTCAGGCTCTGTAAGA
>DATGNN010000419.1:0-2487 GCA_035306725.1 Chitinispirillaceae bacterium
CAGTGTCTATTTAAATCCTTTCAGAATTTTGTTCAGATCGGATAAAAATACATAAACCTGTTCTACGTCAACGAGATGGTACTTTGCGCTGCTTCCATGTTTGTGGCTTCCTGCCAAAATGCCTATACCAGATTCTTTCAATTCGTTGAAAGCATCTTCATCTGTAATATCATCCCCGATGTAGACAGCTATTGAGTTGGGGTAATCTTTGGAGATTTGTTTACTTATCCAGTTTACTGCTTTGCCTTTATCCCAGTCGATATCGGGACGGATTTCGAAAACCTTTTTTCCGGATGTTTTTTTCAGACCTTTTAAACCGGTTACAATTTCATCAAGAATATTAATTGTTATGTCAATTGTATCCTGATCTGCCAGACGATAATGAATCGCAATTGAAAATTTTTTCCTTTCAATAATAAGCCCGGATACATTTTCAAGTCTGGAGCGGACCTCTTTTTCTGCTTTATTTAACAGGGGAATACTGTTAATTGCGGTTTCCGGAGACATACTGATACCTGGCCCGCGAATATCCATACCATGGCTTCCTGCATAGAATATATTGTCTATATTAACCAGCTTTTCTACATCAGTACGTTCTCTGCCGCTTATAACAGCTACACTGGAATTTTTCATCAATTCAAGAATTATCTGCCTCATCTGTTGTGAGAACTGTGCATCTTGTGGTCTGTTAACAATAGGTGTCAAAGTACCATCATAATCTAAAAACAGAAGGACTTCTTTATTTTTGACAGCATTGGCAATGCTTGTAATTTCATATAGTGCAGAGGGGATCTCTGAGGGCATTCTTATTCTTGGTTCAAAGATTGAATCGGTGATTTCATCGAATGAAGAGATCACGATATCAGCACCATTTTTATAGAGATCCTCTTCATGGTCATTACGGGAAACTCCAATAACAAGGCGAAATCCTCCTTTACGTCCTGCTGCGACTCCGGCTATTGCATCTTCAAAAATTGCAGTAAGTGATGGTTTTACATAAAGAGAATCTGCAGCAAAAAGGAAAATATCCGGAGCTGGTTTTCCTTTGAGGTTATTATGTTCAGCTGAAATTCCATCAACAATCACATCAAACAAACCAGTTAAACCGGTAACTCCAAGAATCGTGTTGCAGTTTTTACTTGCAGATATCACAGCAGTACGCAGCCCCGATTTTCGCCATTGTTTGACTTTTTTTATTGTATCTTCATATACTTCAACACCACCAGTTCTTATAAGTGCATGAAATGTTTCATTTTTTTTGTTCGCAATGGCGCAGACTGTTGAATCACCCGGGAGATCGGAGGGGTTACCGAATGGAAGGTGAATATTTCTGGATAACAAGAATGCCTGGGCTCCGTCATACCTTGGACGCCCATCGAGGTATTGAAAATAATCACCACGAATATTGAGTGGAAAAAAAGGTTCCTGATTATCCTTTGACCATTTTAACAGGAATTCATCAAATACCTGTTTCCACGCATTGGCATGTACTTTTGCCGTACGGGTGATAACTCCATCAAGATCAAGGATAACAGCATCAAGAAAAGCTTTTGATACTAAAGCAGATTTTTCGCCCATCTCAGTCCTCAGGTAAATATTTTAGGATAACAGCAAGAAAAGATCCGTTCAGGATTACAAGTTTCTAAATCAAAAATCTGTTAAAGAGAGTTATTTATGGATGCAGCAATAATATTGCCAAAATAAAACATTTTTTGCAAAAACAGAATTGTGGGAGGGAGACTTTTGAACATTAATAAAGAATTTTCTGAAACAATTGTTTAATGAAGATTTCAGAGATTTATAAAGATATTCAGGCTAACCTGCAATAATCTGTTGAATATCGCAAATATAGCTGTATGAAGAGAACCTGGCAGATCTTATTTTGAGAGAGTATAAAATGTTGAATGAATTCAATTGCTTTTGCGCGCCAATATCGGGTATGACAATTCTTGTATGTTTGGTTGTATCACAAAGCAGGTTAAAACTACACAGCCATAAAAACCGGTCCTGCCAAACGGTATTTCCTTGCGGTTTTTGTATCATCTTTGTTCAGGCATTCTAAAAAAAAGGATTATGGTATGCCCAAAAAAAACAGTAAACATAAATGGGAATTCAAAAAGTTTTTCAGGGCTGGAGCTTACAGTTGGAAGGGTACTGCACTTGCATCAAAACGTATCAAGTCCGCGGTAAAAGAAATTAAAAATGTTGCAAAAAAAGATTCGGTAACCGCTGCTGAAGGTGCAGTTGCGTTTATCGAAAAATGCTGGCGTGCAATTGAGCATATAGACAGTTCAAGTGGTGCTATTGGAATTGCTGTAAGCAATGCTTTGTCCGAATTGGCAGAGATTATTGCTCACGCAGAATTATCTCCAAAAGAACATCTGGAATTGACTAAAAGAATTTGGGAAAGTTGGGAGGATGAGGAATTAGGATATTATGATGTACTTGGCAAAATGTGGTCGGAATTTTGTGCTATAGATGAAATAT
>DATGNN010000420.1:0-8748 GCA_035306725.1 Chitinispirillaceae bacterium
TGGTTGGGCTGGGTACTGTGGTACTCGAATGCATGACTTTACACCAGAAACTTCATCGCCAATGGGCTGTGTTTATTCATTATGCTGTGATACGGCAAGTCGCAGAAGGGTATCTCTTTCATTCTCTGAGGCATTGGTGCAAAAAGGATTGTCGGCTTCATCTTTCGGTGCTGTCTGTAAAAGCCTGCATCTTGACAACACCCGTTGGGCAATTCGTATGTGTCGGGAAATCGCTAATGTAAAGAGTAGTGGTGAACTGCTTGTACGCTGTGCACCTGTCAGCAAAAATTCAGCGCAACCTTATCGTCTTATAGGTGATCCTTTGGCTCCCTTGTATTCAACTGCAGAAGCAATAAAAGCCGGCAGCCTGGTTCCTGTATATCCTTAACCAGAATCAGTCGATTACTTAACAAAGGTCAACTCAAACCAAGATCAATTTATTTAAAAATCCTGTGCATTAATTACAATAATCTTCCTTTCTCCGATCCGCGACGAGCTCGTATCATGAATCACGGGATTTCTGAAAAGAGCAATGTCATCAAGAACTTTACTTTTATACAATACCAGTTTACCGTTTGAATGGAGAAGTTTGAAAATGATTTTTTTATACAGAGGAATAATTCTTACAGAACGGGAAACAACAATATCAAAAGAGCCATAAAAACTTTGTGGAAGTTCTTCTATTCTGGTGTCAATAAAGCTGCAGTTATTCAGGTTGAGAACCTCGGCACATTTTTTCAGTGCATTGACTTTTTTCTTTCTGGAATCGAGCAGAAATATACTGGAGTCGGGAAAAAGAATTGCCAGGGGTATTCCCGGAAGTCCTCCACCTGTTCCAAAATCGAGAACCCTTTTTTGTGAAAAATCAATAAAATTAATTGCAAGAAGAGAATCGGCAAAATGATGTGTCCAGATATTTTCAGGATCAGTCTGACGTGAAATAAGATTGATTTTTTTGTTCTCGGAAATGAGCCAGTCAAAATAAGATTCAAATTGTTTCAGAAACTTATGGTAGTTTTTGGAATAATTTTCCTTTAAAAAGGATATGAAGAATTCTTTGGATGTCATGATTTTTGTTCTATATTATTAATTGAGATTTTATTTAATCAAATATTCAGAAAAATAATTAATACGAACCAGTTTTACTGGTTAATTTTTATCGGTTTAAAATATGCTGTGGGGAACTTTTATTTTGCGTTTTTGACCCTGTTCTATGGGATATACATTTATTATTCCCAAAAAGGTGCAGATTGCTATGTAATGGTTTTTTCTGCAAATTTTGGAATAGGAATTTTGATTAAAACAGCATATATTTAATTGCAGAAGCCTTTTAGCAAAATGATAACCAGGTTTTCCGCTGTAGAGAGTGGACTGTTATGGAATTCAAATAAATTCGAAAGGGGCATAAAAATGACTGAGGTTTTGTTGAATGTTCTGATTCTATCGGTAATCATTTATTTGATTGATATGTTTCTCCCTGCAGTGCATGTAAAAAATTTCGCAACAGCAATAATTGTTGCAATAGTTTACAGCCTTTTGAATTTTTTCCTGGGCTGGCTATTTCTCTTTTTATCCTTTCCAGTGGTTTTCCTTACACTCGGTTTGTTTAAGTTTGTAATCAATGCTTTTTTTCTCTGGGTAACAGATAAAATTGTAGAAGGTTTTAAAATTAAAAATTTCGGATGGACATTAATTACAGCATTACTGATATCACTTGGGAGCACGCTGGTTCACGCAATATTATAAGGATTGGAGCTGCAGTTTTAATATGGAAAAAGTTCATATCGGAAAAACCGGTCTGGTAGTAAGCAGATCCGGTTTTGGTGCATTACCCATTCAGAGAATTTCAGAAAAAGAAGCTGTCTCGCTTTTAAGAAAAGCATACGATAATGGAATCGATTTTTATGATACAGCAAGGAATTATTCCGATAGTGAGGGAAAAATTGGAGCTGCATTGTCAGGGGTTAGACAGAAAATTATTATTGCCACAAAAACTGCTGCAAAAACAAAAGAGGATCTGTTTAAAGATCTGGCAGTGAGTCTCAAAAAGCTCAAAACAGACTATATAGATATTCTTCAACTGCATAACCCGGATACGCTGCCCGATCCTGATGACCCGAAAAGTTCATATGCTGGTCTTCTGGAAGCCAGGAAAAAAGGTATGGTGCGTTATCTGGGTTTAACTAACCATAAACTCCAATTGGCAACTGAAGCTGTCCGGTCTTGTCTTTATGATACTGTTCAGTTCCCTTTAAATACACTCAGTTCAGAAAATGAGCTGGAAATAATTGAAACATGTAAAAATGCAGGTTGCGGACTTATTGCAATGAAAGCAATGTCTGGGGGATTGATCAAAAATGCATCATCCGCTTTTGCCTTTTTAAGACAGTTTGATAATGTAATACCTGTCTGGGGAATACAAAAAGAGGCGGAGCTTGATGAATTTTTATATTATGAAAAGGAACCACCATGTTTAAATGACATAATGTGGCAGATAATAGAAAATGATCGCAAGGAACTTGCCGGACAGTTTTGCCGTGGATGCGGATACTGCATGCCCTGCTCCGCAGGAATAGATATACCATGGGCTGCAAGAATGTCACTTTTGCTTCGCAGGGCGCCATCACAGAATTTCAACAACAGTTACTGGAAAGAGAAAATGGAAACAATTAAAAATTGTACAGGGTGTGGTAACTGTAAACAAAAGTGCCCGTATGGTCTGAATATACCGGAATTATTAAAGGAAAATCTGGATGATTATAAGCGTTTTTTTGGGTGACCAGTACAGGCTTTTAGTCAATATATGGCTATCTTATTTATCAGTTAATGGGCCTGTCTGGAGTGCCAATCTTCATTTTTCCTGAACAGAAAAACGCTCTTCTCTTTTGTTACCAGACTGAATCCAGAAGAGTAAATCGCAGGAATGGTTTGAGTTTCAAAACTCGTATCACCCTCAAACAACGATTCGATATCGGATGTATCTATACATATGAATTGCACAGCGTTAAAACTCCTGTTACAAACTGTTGATGGTCTTGGGAATACATAACAGAACCTGCGGTGTGTCAGGTGTGGGGCAAGATGGCTGGAGACCGATATCGCTGCGTCTGAAGGAATCTGTTTTATGACAGATAAACACGTTTTGGAGTGTTCGTTTTCAAAATAACGATTTCGTTCTCTCCAGAATCGATGTCCCAGTGGAGAGGGACCGTAAGTGTATGCAGCAATCAGAGTAGATATAAATGCAAGTGTAATAAGGTAGTTTTTTTGTATTGTTCTTTTTGTAAATTTTAAATGCCAGTCTTCATTTAAACTGTAAATAAAAGCAATAAACAGGAAAGGTATTGCCAGAGCAGGTCTGTGATAATAGATTTCGAATCCGGCCATAAGATCCTTTAATAGTATGGGAATTGCTCCCGGAAGGAATCCCCAATAGCGCAGCGGAATCAAAAAAAGAGGAAACATGAAATAGAACAGGTTTTCCATGCTTGCCGGTATCAGAATAGATTTTGAAAATTGAATCGGGTTGCGTATGGCGTATCCTGCAATTCCAGCCAGTCCTTCATTCCCGCCGATATGTGAATAGTTCCAGGCAATTAAATCTGAAGAATTTCCCTGATTGAAAAAGGGAATTATTAAAAATAATACAATTAAAAAGTAGCCTGTTCCAAGTGTAAATGTAGCAATTCCATTTTTAATGTCTTTATGCATAATAATAAGTGAAATACCGTATCCGGCTAAGGAAAGCGCAACATATTCTTTACAGGAGAGTGCTGTTAATATGAAAATGTAATACCATACTTTTTTATTTGTTATATAAAAATGGTATGAAAAAAACAGAAAGGGAATTGCAAGTACATCACCATGAAAATCAAATAGTGTCATGAACTGAAGGGATGGGAAAAGAGAAAAGATTGTTGCAACTGCCAGGGCTTTTATCCTGCTTCCCAAAATATGCTGTGTCAGTAGATAAACTGCAACAATGGCCAGACAAACCAGGGCGGTTTGTGATACAAGAAGAACACGTGGATCAGCCTTGATACGGTATACATATGCAAAAAGTAAGTATATGGGTTCCACATGCCCTACAAGTCTGGATTTATTACTGAAGGGATAGCTTTGAGTGGTGGCTTCAGGAAGCCTTCCTTTGGAACTGTTCCAGATTGCCTGGTCCATATTTCCCAAATCGGCCATTCGTGAATGGAAAGAGTTAAATTGTCCTGTAGATTTGAATGAAAAGAGAATAAAATATGTTAAAACTATAATGAGCAGAAAAAGAACAGATGATTTTTTGGAGAGATCTTTTGGAAAAACTGCTTTTAAGTGAGGAATGAAATAAGCCCAAAACAGCTCACAGCCAAGGAGGGCTACTGCAATGAGCAAGGGAAAATACAGAAAATCTGAATCAAGTATTCGTTTTAGAACAAAGAGTAAAAGACACAGAATTAAAAGGATAATTTTATATTTCATGTGTTGTAAAGGGTATTAATCAGGGTGAAATTGGTTTTTAAAACAATTTTCCCGAATCACCTCTGTTTAAGCATCAGTTTCACAAATTGCTTGAATGTCTCAATATTTGTTAAATCAAATTGTACCTGGAATTGTAAATAATTAAAAATGGAATATGTTTGATAAATTTGATGATGAATAATAACTGAATTATACACATATGGTTTTTTAATTGCAAGCTGCTTGAACACCCTGGATATTTCAAAAAGTCATAACACAAAATGTGTACGGAAAGATAAATATGTTTTAACTTTTGGCTCATGATAAAGGTAAATTAGAAATTATCGTTGGATAAGAATATATCTGATATGATAGATTGGGGGGACAGACAATGAAATTAAAACTATCAAATTTAATAATGTGCAGTTTGTTTTTTACAATAATGGCTGATCAGAATTTATTTCTGGGTGGAATAGTAAAAAGTACAGATGAAATGTTGATTAGCGGCGTCGAGGTAATACTCTATTCTGATACTTTGATCAGGGATACAACAAATGAAAACGGGGAGTTTTTAATTTCAGCCAATACAGATATTAAACGAAAGAAAGGTGCTGAAAATTCATGTGCCAAAATTCAGAATATCAGTATTAAAGGAAAACAGCTTGGTTTTATTGTTAAGTCTACAGTTAATAACGGAAGTATCCGGATATTTTCGATAAACGGAAAAACAAGATGTAAAATAAAAACCGGAACACTAAATCCAGGCATTCGTAAAGAAATGCTTCCGGATCTGTCTGCCGGATTTTACATAATGTATTTAAATTTAGACGAGGTCCTTGTAACAGGAAAACTTTTAAGTACCGGTAACCATTTCTTTATAAGCAAAGGTTTTTCCGAAATTGAGAACACAACATACCTTGCCACAGGAGCCCAAACGCAAATAGATGATACCCTGATTGTGAGGAAAGAGAATTTTGATACCGTAAAAAAGTCAATTTCATCATACAATCAGACAAATATTGAGATAATAATGAAACGATCTGTTAAAAGGCCAGTATACGCATATGCGGCAATGGAAGAGAACACATGTGCCGATTGTGATGTACCGGAATTACCAGATGCCGCTCATTTGTCTTCAAATTCCAAACTTCCCGATCCTTTTGTAAAAATTGACGGGACACGTTTATCGAAAAGAAGCGAGTGGCGATGCAGAAGACAGGAGATAATCAGACAGGCTCAAAAATATATCTATGGAGAGAAACCGGTGCCGGATATTGTAACCGGAAACGTTAACGAAGAAAAAATTTCGGTACATGTGGAAGATGAAGGAAAAGAGATTGGATTCAGTGCTGATATCGTGCTGCCATCTGTGGGACAGAAACCTTTTCCTGCGATAATCAATGTAGGTACAAAAAATCCTTTTTTTGGCGGTATCAGTTTGGGTGAAGACCGCATTTTGGAGCAAGGGGTAGCTGTTATTTATTACGATCACTATGAAATTGGTAAAGAGGGTACAGCAGAGGCTTCCAGAGGTAAACCAAATCCGGGGTTGTTTTATGATATTTATGGCGGAGATCACAGTGCAGGGCTTTTAATGGCGTGGGCCTGGGGTGCCAGCAGGATAATTGATGTTTTCCAGCAATCTGAGCAGGATTTTATTGATTGGGAAAAGCTTGGTGTTACAGGATGTTCCAGAAACGGGAAAGGTGCATTTGCAATAGGATTATTTGATGAGCGCATTGCATTGACTATTCCACAGGAAACCAGTACTGGCGGAGTTCCTGCGTATCGTATTGTTGATGTTTTAAATACTGAAAGAACAGATCATAATTATTATGGACTTAACTGGCTCAGCAATAATTTTGAACCTTTCGTTTTTAAAAATGGTGTTTCAAATGCAGTAAAACTTCCCATTGATGCACATTCGCTGGTTGCAGCCATTGCTCCACGCGGACTTCTGGTTCTTGATAATCCACATCAACCTCAGATGAGCGCTCCGGCGGGTTATGTTTCTGTAAAGGCAGGCGCAGAGGTTTATAAAGCAATGGGAACAGAAGAAAATATCAGTTATCATTCGGATGTTTCAAATACTCCGCACTGTTCATATAAAAATGAATATACAGAACTTCTGATAAGTAATATTAATAAGTTTCTGAAACATGAAAGTGAAGAAAGCGGTAGAACAGTTGTGAATTCAAGCGGGACTCTCGATATTTCACAATGGATTAACTGGGAAGCTCCGGTATTGGAGGATGATATTCAGCAGTGAAATTATTGATTCGTAAATCAGGAGAATTCACTATGTCTGGATCAGTGAATCTCCTGATTACATAAGATAGAAGGATCTAGAAAAGAAGCCCAACCCGTCCTGTAAAGGTCATCGGCATACTTCCGTTAATATCCCTGAATAAAACATTCGCATTTGTTTCGATTTTAACCTCAATCGGAGCTTCACGTAAAAGGTGCAGGCCGAAAGTTCCGCTGACATCAAGCCCAAAAACATCGGTATTGGGTTCATGAGCATACCCCAACCCTGCACCGGCACCAAAGTAAGGCGCTATAGAAGTACGTGTAGGGTAGACGTTTGCACCTATAAGGGCAGATGCAAGAACTGAATTGTCAAAATCACTTGTAGCTTCAAGAACGCCTTTTGCTCCCAGGAAATTGTTTAATCTCCAGATTCTTCCTGCAAAAAGCTGATAGGCCAGATCGTTTGACACAAGGTTATCCAGTACACCTGCACCGGCGCCTGCATAAAAAGCATCAGGAGCACTGATCCCTGGAACAGCACCGTCCCTTGGAGCAGCACCGTTTCCTGATCTGGTACCATTACCGTTTTCAGTTGTACCGTTCTGATCGTACTGTGCGAATAAGCTTGTAACACCGAAAATCAGAATGAAAGCTGAAGTTAAAAGTCGCATAAACCCTCCTGTTTGTTTTGGTGAAACACTTTTCTGAGGATTAAGAATGCAAATCCTGTTCCGGAGAGCTCTGGTGTACCCCGTTATAAATGGGGCGGTTTATAGATTATTCTTTATTATCACTATCTGGGGCGGTCCCCACCGGAGCCAACTTTAACCATTTTGTCATCTGCTGTCAAAAGACGATATGTCCTTATGTCTAAATCATTGACATAGACTTAAATAAAAATTACCTTATAACAGGTATTCATTCGTGTAAAAAAATAAAAAATTCAGAATACTGTGATATTTAATTTTAAACTAATTCGTGTATAAAAGTTATCATACTAATAATTGTCCCCCAAAAAAACACAGACTGTTTTCATGAAAGGAATGGATCTATGAAACCAGGACTAAAACAGAATTTTTTTGCTTTATTCATTATTTGCCTTGTAATTACAACTTTTGGTTCCACAATCACTGTATCAAAAAATGGGGCCCGGTCAGTTCAGTTCTGTTCAGGAAGCAGTTGATGCGGCAGAACCCGGCGACCAAATAGTTATTCTTGATAGTGAAACCTATGAAGAACAGGTTACCATTGACAGTACAAAAAGTGGAATTACATTGAAATCACAAGCAGATCCGAAACCTGAAATTAGATGGCAAGACCGCAAACATATTCATCCCCTTGATGCAAACGATGTAATAAATGAAATAATCGATTACGATTGCAACGGAGCTTTGCGAATCCTTGGGACATCAGGGATTATTGTTGACGGTATTGCAGTGGATGGTGATGGACCATTCATTTTTGGGGCGAAAGAAGTCTGGGATCAAATAATTGATTTCCAGCATGGGAATGCAGCAATTACTATAAGCAGATCTGCTGATATAATAATTCGAAATTGTGAAACTAAAAATGCGTTTATAGGAATCTATAATAAATGATGCTGCAATTGGAGGAATCGGTTCATTTGGTGTTAACCCTTCTGATGTAATGATCTCCCATGTTAGTAAATTCGGCAGCACGGGTAATCACCTGACTGAAGAGAACAGGATACACAACAATTCCTGGGGTCTTTTTCTTGAAACAATATGGGGGCTTGGTTCTGTTGTGCGTTACAACCTCTTTTTCGAAAACCATCATTATTCTGATGAATTCGCTCAAGAGGTTAAAAATTTTACAGATGAAGGAACTCACAATCCTGGCGGCGCTGTCCTTTTTAAAGATGATCTGATGAGTCCTGTTGCTATTTACAATAATACTTTTTGGCGAAACTTTATGAGATTCGCCTCTGTTTGGCAGTCAGGTGGACAGCATCTTGTATTTAATAATATCTATGGAACACCATTCAGATATCTAACTGATTATTTCGATTTCCCAGTTGAAACAATGGTA
>DATGNN010000421.1:0-12089 GCA_035306725.1 Chitinispirillaceae bacterium
GAATTGATAGAATAATACCTGGTTATAAATATTCATATATTGATTATTTATAACCTGTCTAAACTTTCGTATTAGTGTGAATATTATGTATATTCGTTATCTGTTTTAATACCGCATACTTGTATGCGGAAAATGGAGGAGGGAAGCAATGGCTGATATTGGATCTTATAAGAATGTGTTTGATGATCCTGCTGAGTTTAATAAGCTTCATGATCTTTTTTTAGCTGCTATCCAGGATTTTTCGAACTACAGACAGGGTAATCTGACCTATGGTGAGATTATGTTTGTTATGGAATGTATTCTTGATACTTTAAGAGGCAGTTCGGAAAAAGATGCTCAGGCTCATACTCAGATTAAAGGATTACATGAAGCCCCCAATTTTACTACGCTGCTCTCGATCACCTCCAGATTGGTTGAAGTTGTATTAAAAAAAGGCATTATCAGTTCGGAAGAAGAAGCTTATATTCTTCACGGGGAAGAATAAAGAAAGGTTTGCATTAAACTAATGGATATAATTTTTCCTTACAAGGTATCTGTCCGGTTTCCCGGAGACCTGGAGTACATACCTCCTATCCGTAAATTCGTTTCTGAGCTTTTACAGGTATCAAGCTTCAGTCCCAAATTTGCATATCGTTCTGAAATTATTGTTGACGAAATTTGTAATAATGCAGTTAATTACGGTTGCAAGACGAGCAATGCTGAAGTTGAGCTTATCTGTGAAATCTTTGAAGACCGGATTGAATTTACAATCAATGATCAGGGAAGTACAAAAGAAAATCTTGATCAACTTATGTCTGTAATAAAACAGCCAATTGATCCCGACAAAGATGTTCAGCATGGATTAGGTCTTGAGATTGTACGGATGCTTTCTGAGAATGTTGATGTTGTAATTGATGAAAAGAATCTTACATCAGTTCATATCGTCCGGAAACGGGAAGATATTGAGCTTAAGTAACATTCGCACAGGAGAAAACAATGGAAGTAAATATCATACAAATTCCTGATAAACCTCACGCGATCATTTTAAAGTTTTCCGGTGAAATGGATTCGGACCAAATTGGAATGATCAACGATACATTCAGCCAGATAAACAGCAATATCAATTATGTAATTGTTAGTGTAAAATCGGTTCAGATGATATCATCATCTGTTATTGGCGAATTAATGGGATATCGTAAACAAATGATCGAAAGAGGCGGCGACCTCGTTATAGCAGGCATTGATTTTTCAATCAGAACTAAACTTAATCTCATAGGACTTACAAAAATCTTCAGGATTTTCAGCGATCCCAGATCTGCATTGAATGCCTACAGATGGGAAATTGAACGTCATGCAGAAAAGATTCATGTAAGTTTTCCATCACATCTGAAGATCGTTCCTCCTGTACGCCAGCTAATCAGCCGTATTGCCAAGCAGAAAGGTTACGGAAACCGTGATTCATTTCGTCTGGAAACTATAGTTGATGAGATCTGCAATAATGCAGTTGAACATGGAATGAGTGGAAACGAATTATCTATTGAACTTAATATGGAAATTGACCCTGAAAAAGTCGAACTTGATGTTACCAATACGAGTGATCCCGAAAAAATGGCATCTTTGAAAGCTCTTCTCAAACCAAAAAATGACAACGAAATAAAACTTGATGAAAGAAGAGGGAGAGGATTGGCACTAATAAAGATGCTCACTGATGAATTATCGGTTGATTGCTCAGGGACAGGAACAAGCGTGCATATAAAAAAGGTAAGAGAGGAATAAAATATGGAGTCTCAAATTGAACTGATCTACGAGGATATTAAAGGTAAGCACAATGTCAAACTTGTTCAATTCGTAGGTGACCTTGATGCAACAAATGTAGAAACAGTATCAGAAAAAATCTGTAATCTTCTGAATGAAGGTTATATTAATATAGTTGCTGACTTTAAAAAACTGAGATATGTTAACAGTACAGGACTTGGAACTCTACTTCATTTCAGTAAAACAGCAAAAGAAAAAAACGGCAGCTTTAAAATTGCAAATATAAATGAAAATGTATATGAAATTATTGAAATTATAGGAGCAACATCATTATTGGAAATTTATGATGAGCTTGAAGAAGCTATCAAAGCTCTGGACTAAAAAAACAACCAAGTTCCAAACCATTCTGTTATGAGGTAATCCATGAAACATTTAACTCTTTTACTTATTCCTGTTTTATCATTAGTTATTTTCTGCACAAAAGATACTGATCCAGACTCTCTTGTGCGCATAGGGAAAACCAATTATTCACATGAACAGCTGGAATCCTTCAAAAAAGTTTCTGGCATCTATCCCTCTCAAGCTCCCGAGTACTTTCCGGGAAAAAGATCATTGATATCACAGATGATCGAAACTGAAGTCATTTATAAGGAAGCAAGCCGCTTTTATTCAAAGAACGAAATAAGAAACAGCCTTGACTGGAAATGGCAGGAAAAATATTATCCTGCTCAGTTTTTCATGATGGAATATCTCTCAATGAATCTTAATATTTCTGAAGATGATATTAAGAACTACTATGAAACAAATAAAGAGTCGTTTAAAATAGAAACTGAAGTGGATTCGACTAAAGATTCTTCTGAATCTATTGTGTCGACCGAAGCATCTGCTTACAAAAGTTTAACTGAAGTAAAAGGTTTCATAGTAGAAACACTGTTTTTGCAAAAATATATACCAGACTCCTCTTTTGTTTCAAGATTTGATTCTACCGCCGATAGTTCAGATATCGCTAGACAGTGGCTTCGTTATGCCAACGCAAACATTCCCGATTTTTTTATGAGGCAGTTCTACAAGGAAAAATATGGTCGTCCTTACCAGGATTCAATTTCAGAAGTTTTAGGTGAAGGAAAAATTGTACAACAGCAGGATGTAGACTTAATTCTGTCCTGGATACCGGTTAAACGTAAATCAATGTATGAAACTGAAAATGGTAAAAAGGATTTAGTTGAGTGGCTCCTGAAATGGAAACTTATCTCCGAAGCTGCATCAGAAACCGGATTTTCATCTTCAGATGAAATGAAAAATCGTATGGACTGGGCCTGGAAAATCTCACTTGTTTACAAATATCTCGAAGAGGAGATTATTCCTCAAGTAAAAAATATACCTGTTGAATTCGACACCAGCATTGTTGAGTATGCAGTTTATGATGAAACAGGGAATCCTTCAATGGATCTGGACAGTTTTTATCTGCATTCCAAAATCAAGGCAATTACAGAGTCGTATTATTCCATGAGAATAGACAGTATTATATACAACATAAGAAAAGATGCCAATATAAAATTCCTTCAAAATGATCATAGAGACAATCTGGATCAGAGTCCGGCTGCTCTTCTGAAACTTGCTGATTCTCTTCGTGATACTTCAAATATTAAAGGTGCAGAAAAAAATTACAGAATCCTTGCAGAAGATTTCGCATTCACACCTGAAGGCAAAAATGCACTTATCGAACTGGCAAAATTACAAACCGAAAAACAACAGTATCTTCAGGCTATAAGGAATTATCGTAATTATCTGATAACTGATCATGATAATGAAAAAAGATGTAATACCTTTTTCATGATTGGTTTTATTTATGATGAATATATGAATATGCCACAACAAGCTGAGATTAACTATAAATGGATACTTAAAAATACACCCGGCTGTGAGCTTTCTGATGATGCTGAGTTTATGCTGCTACACTTGGACGAACCTATGAACAGTGTTGAAGAATTACAGGCTGAAGCTATTCGTCAGGGACGGCAAATTGATGACCAGGAAAACGAATCTCAGGAAGAAATAGCAGGAACAGCAAAATCTGAATAAAGCCGGTTGTTATCCGACGTTATTAAAAAAGAAGGAAACGGAGATTAACTAATTTCGTTTCCTTCTTTTTTTGTGATACGCTCACGGTTTTTTCTTGTTATGCTATATACAAATCAAAAAATCAATTCCTGTTTTGCAGAACCATAATCAAAATCCATATTTCCATGTTCCATTCTGTTTTCTCTTTGTGGGAAACAGAGTTCCTGAAAACGGCACTGGCGGCAAAGAGACGGTGAAGGATTTTTTTCGAATTTTTCTATTGGTAATGGCTTGTTCTCTTCAACATTACTGCAAAATGAATGCATGGATTCCGTCTGGGTTTTTATTGTGTTAAAGAACTGTTGAAGCTGGTCTGAATCAAATTTTATTTCAAGTTCCCCAAATACCGGATACAGATATACTATTTTAGGGCATATTCTGTTCCATTCTATACCGAAATTACTGTTAGTTGCAGCAGCATACCCCATAAGCTGGCTTTTATGTTTTACTTCATCTCTATGCCCTGTTTTCCAGTCCAGAATATGAATATCACCATCAACTGGAAGTAAAAAATCCATTTTGCAATATGCTTTCATTCCATTCAGACGAGTTTCACCAAATCCTGGAGGTTCTATCATCCAGTTTTTTCTCTCTATTATGGCTGCCATAAAAATCCAGTTATAACATGGACTCTGAATGAAATTCCTCAGACATGTTTCAATCTTTTCGTATACAGCGTCCATTTCTACTGTTTTGTTATCATAATACTGTTCAATAAAAGTTTTCTCAGAAAAATATGTTTGGGCAAGTTTTCTTGAATAATCAAAAAACCGTTTCTCATCTATATCTGTATCACTTTTCTGAAGCCTTCTTAAGAACGCCTCTATTACATCGTGCACAACATTTCCAGTTTCCAGAGGAACAGATGTAAGCTCTTTGAGTTTAGAGATTTTGTAACCGGGAATATCAGGAACATATTTGGAATAATATGAATAGAAATACTGTCTTTTACATTTATCAAAAGTTTCGTATCGTGATATCGACCATCCCAAAATCGGGCTGAATTGATATCGTTCGTATTTAAGTTCCATTTTTCTCCTTCATAAAAAATGTACACCGTATATTAAAATAGTACGGTGCACATAATATAAAAGGGGAAAATAGAAGACTTATATAGAATCGATAAATTTTTGAGAATCTGTATTCAATGCAAGTTCAATCTTCAGATTTGTAATATCATCATCACTGATATATTTTTCCCGTTTTTGTCCGGAAAATACAGGTATTAAGCGTTTTGAAGCAGCTTTTTGATTAAGATGACTCTTTTTGGTGGATATTTTCTCTGCGAACCGATCCTGATGAGCAATTCTTTCGAGAGTTTTCATTATTGAAGAATTGTTGGCATTATCTTTAAGCGCCTCAAGCTGATCATCGGAAAGAAGATAAATTTTTCGTTCAAAGTACATTATTGGTGCGATGCAATTGGGACAGTTAAGTATAATTACATAGGCGTTGGTGCTTAGAAATATTTCGGAAATCTGATTACAATGGGGGCATTTTACTGTTAAAGTATTTACCATTGTTCCTCCGGGCAGAACCGTTCAGAACTGATTCTGCAATATTAATCTGTCCATGAGCCTGAAACACTATTTCATTTTAACATCAAAAGAATGCAGTGTCAAGGCATTTGCCTTTAAATGTGGAGTATGTAAAGAAATGGATGAGCTGATAGATCGTTTTTATTCCCAAATTAATAATTCCATTAACAAAGTTTCAAAAAAGCTTCGAAAGCAGGAACAGGAACTTATTGAAGCACAGAAGCATTTATGGTACAAACAGGTTGCTGATACTCTGCTCGCATCAAAAGACATTAATACAAGGGGACTTTCGCAGATTAAAATTATCAATATACACACCCGTGAAGAAGAAACTGTTTCGGTTAATCCCAGGTTTGATGCCCCAGCGAATGCCAGACTCTATTATAAAAAGGCTAAAAAGGGCGCCAGAAGTGAAGAGATAAACAGGAAAAAAGTAGCTGCAACCAATGAATATTTAACCAGGCTCAACGATTTTTGTCAGAAACTGGAGAAAATAAATAAGGATAAAATTGACAAAAACATGCTCATGGAGATGGAAACAGAACTGAAGTCTTTGATTCCGGATAACAAATCCCCCTTATCAGATAAAAAAGGCAGAGCAAGTAACAATACTCCCCCATTCCGTCACTTTTACACTAACGGGTGGGATATATATGTGGGAAAATCGGATTCGCAAAATGATGAGCTTTCGGTTCGTTTTGCCGCATCCTCCGATATATGGCTTCATGTTGTTGCTCACCCGGGATCTCATGTATTGATCCGAAAACCCAAAGGCAGTCCCTCGGTTCCCGAAAACGTTCTTAAAACAGCAGCACAAATAGCAGTCTGGTTTTCAAAAGCCAAACATACATCCTTTGCTGAAGTACATTACACTGAAGCCAGGTTTGTGAGAAAAAGAAAGCACGCTCCTGCAGGTGAGGTTATTGCAGAAAGATGTAAATCAATACGAGTATCTCCACGTTCACCTCAGGATATTTTTAAAAAACCATTTATGGAGTAATGTTAAAAACCTGCCCTTAACAAATATCGGTACATATTCTCCACTCGAAAAGGTTAAATAAAAAATGGTTTTTTAAAAAGCTCACACATTTCTTGTTAAAGAATAACAATATTGTTCAAACAAGAGATTTACTATGCTCTTTTTCTTTCCCAAAGTAATACTTCAAGAACAATAAGACAAAAAAGAATTATCCAGGGTAAAAACCAGAAAAAACTACTTTGCCGGGAATTCAATGCAGAAAGCAGCTTGTCAGGTGACATGTTTACACTGTTCTTTAGTGTATCGGGTGATCTGTATGAAAGAATGCTCTCCTCAGGATCAATCGTAACAGTTAAATAGTACGGTTTTTTCCCCTCCGGTGCAATTTTATAAATCCCTGGCTGATCAAAAACCACTGATGACTGATTCTGCAATGTAAGAATAAGCCTGTTGTCAGAATCAAAAACAGAAGCAGATATTTCTGAATTGTAAAAAGGATTTCTGTATGGCATTCCGGTAAGGATACTGTTATCACTTCTTGATGACATTGCAATACCATAACGGCATATTCTGTCAATAAAAGGAACAAAAAAACCGGTTTCACACAAATTGTTGTCTTCAGTAATTCCTACTGGAGTAGACAGAATAATCCAGTTTCTTGAAGACCTGTCCTTTATCTGAGACATAAAACCACTGCCATTGCCAAGATGCAGGAGTGTTTCACCCGGAATACCGTTATAATAACCATAAACAGCCACTTCCTCAGATCTCATTCTGGGAAAACCTTTCCACAGATCAGATATTGTATCAGGCAGGACAAGTGTCAGAGGAATCGGCAGCCTGACAGATTTCCCTGAAGAGACATCTTTGAATACTTTGTTCAAAAGTGCGAAATTACCGGATTGACTTGCCTGCACTGTTCTACCATTGTTATCCAATGCATAAATCATTGCCTTTTCCTTACCTGAATATGCGGCCATGAATGCATCCATCTGTTTTGAAATCCCGGATACACTGTTGATAATAATGATATCTGCTGAATCCAGATCAGTATATGTCACATCCAGTTCATCTTTCAGTACTACAGGATTCCACCTTTTATCCGATACGTTTAAAGCTGAAGCAATCACACTGTTTTTCTGCCTGTTCCCCACTATTAGCACACGATGATTTTGCTGCCTTTGTGGTGCAAAAAAGGATACGTTATCAAACTGAAGCGGATCGTCAATATCAAGAACAACTTTTCCCCCCCCAAGATTACCTTTACTGGAAATTCGCAATTGGGTATTTACACACTCGTTTTTCTTGATGTCAAGAAGTGTTGTTTCTGTACGCATATTACCGATTTCACAAAACAGCTTGCCTTTTGCCAGATCACGGCCATTTGCACACACTGTACCCTGCACCTTTTCTTCATTAGCAAGGTGCACATCTTTCAAAGAATAATTCCAGGGCAAGTGCGGTGTTAATGGTACACAAATGGCAGTAAACTGACCGGGTAAAATCTTCAATAAACTGTCGGTTTTATCGGTAACAGGCTCCTGAAAATCACTGAATAATACAAGTAAAGATTGTTCTGAAGAAAAGTCTATATCTGAAAGAACAGTTTCGAAAAGATTGTCCATATCGAGTGGCTTGTAACTGCTTTTAAATTGTTCAAATTCATTTCTTTTCAGATTAAATTTTTTGTTATTATGATCATACATAAACAATCTGGAAGAAGCCGGCAGATACCTGTTTAAGGAATCAAGTAAATTATGTGCTTTTTGTCCGAGACTTGTCTGATCCTGCCGATACTCCATGCTCATGGTCGGATCTACCCAGCAGTAAACATTACATTGCGGATTGTGCAGGCTGCCCGATGGATCATTGTTTTTGTATGGAGCAGCAAACAGGGATATCAGAAGTGCCACAATTGAAAGGCGTGTTAACAGTTGCAGTATTTTTCTGATCTTCCGCGTTCTGTTTGACCGAACTGCATCATTGTGAAAAAATCTCAGTGATGAAAAATCCATTCTGACTGTTTTTGGACGTCTGAGAAAATGGAGAATAATAATAATTCCGATAAACGACAGTGCCCAAAAAAACTCAGGTCTGAAAAAGGAGATATCGTTCAAAACAATCTGCTCCGCTTTTTGAGTATTCGAAGCAGTGCTTTTTGAAACGGTTCATCTGTAGAAACAGATTCCAGATCTATTTGTAACTCTCTGCAGGCTCTTTTTACAGCATTGCGGTGTTCGTTTAATCCATTCAAGTAGAAACTGGATGCTGTTTTACCATCCAGGGCAACAGTTTTTCCGGTTTCAAGATCGTGAAAATGATATGTTACACTTTTATCAATCTGCTGTTCAAATGGATCAAGAAGCCAGATTACAATAATATCCTGTTTTTTAAAACGGAGATGGCGAAGTCCGTGGATAATATTCTGAGGATCATCGAAAAGATCGGAAATAACTACACACAGTCCCCGTTTTCTCAATCCCCGCGCCATCATATCAAGTGCTTTACCAAAATTTGTAGGCGCTGCGGGTTTTAAATTGTCCAGAGAACCGATAATATTTTTAAGCTGAGTATTTGTCGATTTAGGGGGCAAAAAAAGCGAGATATCTTCATCAAACGATGCGACCCCTACAGCATCACGCTGTCTGATAAGAATCCAGGCACAAGACGCACCAAGGGTACACGCATATTCAAATTTTGACATTCTGTTTGCAGAGGCGAAACCCATTGATGCACTTTTATCTATCAGGATATGCGCATACAGATTGGTTTCATCTTCAAAAAGCTTCACCATCGTACGATCAGTTTTGGCAAATTTGCGCCAATCAATTTTTGATGCAGCTTCTCCAGGCAGATAGTGACGATATTCCAGAAACTCTGAAGAAAAACCATGGAACGGACTTTTATGTAATCCTGCAATCATACCTTCTACAATAAGTTTTGCACGAAGGTTAAGATTACGTATTGGAACCAGATGTTGCGGTTTAAGAAATGATGCAGTTTTCATAAAAATCGGTATGGCAGCCATGTTTCAAAAAACAGATTATCTATCTTCATGTACAAGGCTGCGGGTTTTCCGTACAATAATATCTGCAATCTGCTTCTCTTTTTCAAAGTTTATTACCGCATGGGCTATATGCTCACGCAGAACTGCTATGTCCTCTTTGTTTTTCGCTGAAATAAAAATACCTTCCGGATAAGCAATAGTCAGACGTTTCCGTACAAAAGGATCCTTTACCAGATCAATTTTATTAAAAACGAATATTTTTTGAACATCTCCAGCACCCAGATCTTTTAAAACAGTGTTAACTGTAGACATCTGCTGTTCAATCCACGCACTTGATGCATCCATTACAACAATCAGCAGATGAGAATCGGAAACTACACCAAGTGTACTTCTGAATGAAGCCACAAGATGGTGTGGAAGTTTTCTTAGAAACCCGACAGTATCAGAAATAACTATACTGCCCGCACCTGGAATATAGGTTTTACGTGTAGCAGTATCCAGAGTCGCGAACAGCTTGTTTTCCACTAATAGTTCACTGCCACTAAGGGCGTTAAGCAGTGATGATTTCCCGACATTTGTGTAACCAACAAGAGATGCCCTGAAAACCCGGCTCCTTCCCTTGCTCTGAACAATGCGTCCTTTTTCGATTTTATGGAGTTTATGTTTTAAATCGGAGATTTTTTTCTGCACCAGCCTCCGGTCGACTTCCAGCTGTTTTTCACCCGGTCCACGTGTACCGATACCTCCAACCTGTTGAGAGAAATGGGTCCATGCATGAGTAAGCCGCGGATAAAGAGTCCTCATTTGAGCAAGCTCAACCTGAATACGGGCTTCATTGGTACGGGCATGCATCGCAAAAATATCCAGTATTAACTGTCCCCTGTCGATAACCTTACCGCTGACTATTTTTTCTATATTGCGAATCTGTCCGGGTGAAAGCTGTGCATCAATCACAAGTGTTTCTGCATCTAATTGCTTCATGACATTACGTATTTCATGAAGTTTTCCGTATCCAAGATAGGTTGAGATAACAGGAGTGTCCCGTTTCTGGCAAATACAGGCAACCACATTTGCATCAGCCGTTTCACACAACATCTGCATTTCCTGTATATCTTCTTCAAATAGTTTCGGGTCAGAATCTGATGTTAACAAACCCGCCAGCACAACATTTTCTTTTTGTTTTCTGTTTTCTATCATACCTCAGTTATTTAAATTTCTTTCCTGAGAACTCCAGCCGTATATTTTGAGCAATTTGCGATGGAGTTCTGGTTAAAACTTCCCTGCCTTCTTCTGTAACCAGAACAGTATGCTCAAACTGTGCAGACATGGAACCATCTTTTGTACGAACAGTCCAGCCATCTTTTCTGTCTGTTACTACCTGATATCCCCCCATATTAACCATCGGTTCTACAGTAAAAGTCATGCCAGGTTCCAGAATAATCGGTTCTTCATCCGGATCAATATGATGATACACTGTGAATATTTCATGGAATTTTCTTCCAATTCCATGTCCTGTATACTGTCGAACTACCGAAAAGCCCTCAGATTTAACATAAGGCTCAATAGCTTCAGCAACAGCTGCTAATTTATTCCCCGGCTTCACAGCATCAATACCATAAATCATGGCCTGTGCTGTTACTTCAACAAGACGGCGAACTTCCTGTGAAACATTTCCGATCAAAAATGTTTCTGAAGAATCCCCGTAAAACCCGTCCACAATTGTTGTCAGATCGACATTTACAATGTCCCCATCTTCAAAAATCTCTCTTTCTGAGGGTATTCCGTGGCATACTACATTATTTCGAGATACACAGACAGACTTGGGATAGCCATGATATCCAAGGCAAGCAGGTTTGTGTCCATGATCAAGCGTATATTCATAAACAAGTTTGTCGATCTTATTTGTGCTAATACCTTCTTTTACAAATTGTCGGATATAATCCATCAGTTGTCCGTTAAATGCACCGGCACTTCGCATCCCTTCAATCTCTTCAACTGTCTTTATCATTTTTTTTCTTTTCTTATTCTCTAAAGATGAAGAATCTTTTTTCATATCTTCAAACAGATGACATTTTTTATATTTTTTACCGCTTCCACACCAGCACAAATCATTTCGCTCTATCACAAAAACTCCCTGAAAACATCTTGAACCAACATATTATTCATTAAGACGCATATCAGACATGTGTCTTAGAGAATAATATAATTTTTAACCACTGGTTTTGCGGTTCTCAACGATCTTATTCTCCGGTATAACAAAAAAAATGAGTTTTAAAAGTACCATTTTCATCACTCCAGCCTTCTTTTATCGAATTATTGTGTTTTGAAAACGGTAAACTACGATTTTTGATTATATCAGCCACAACCTGAAAACAAACTATACCAGGTAATTGACCAGATCCCTGTTTTACCGGACGTAACATATATTTTACGAATCAGCGGTATTTTTATTTATTGATTAGTGATGAAAGGAAGGAGATAAATCACCGTGTGCAGAATGCAAATCTAAACAGAACGCGAAAAAGACTCCTGTGAAGAAATCCGTTACTGTTGTTGGTTATATTTGTTTACCATATTAAAAACAGGCAAATTTTAATTCCTGCTGCCCTTCATCAATTCTGTAAAGTTCTGATAACTGTCGGCTTTCAACAAAGCATCAACAAGCCTGCCAATAGTAGCAAATCTTGATATTTTTGACAAAATATTCAGA
>DATGNN010000422.1:0-5196 GCA_035306725.1 Chitinispirillaceae bacterium
TTAATTCAGCAAAGCAAAAGATTATTAAAGGTTCAAGTGAATGGGTTATCGTAAATGCAAAAAGTCACCGTCCCCAAAGGATTGATAGCATTATCGATAAGATACCGGTTTTACCCATGAAACAATGTTTTAATGAAAATGTTAATACTGTCGATCACATTGAATTAGAAGATTATTGCCATAAATATCAGGTATGTTACAGTGACCTGGACTTTAATGGACATGTGAATAATGCAAAATATATCCAGTGGGCACTAAATACCTATTCGTCAGAATTTCATGGTGAAAACATGCCGTTTAATATAGAAGTAAATTATCGTCTGGAAGCGGAAGAAACACAAAATCTTGAAATCAGGCGCAAAAATTCTGCGCCTGATCACCATATCTTTTCGATAAGAAAAGAAAATAATCAACAGGATTTATGCCGGATTTTAATTAAATGGAAAGATAAAGCTAAGTTTTAAAAAATTCATTATACAAGGCGTTGACAGCTTTTTTCTCATCCGAGGCATCAATTCCAAATATTATGCTCATTTCTGAACTGCCTTGATTTACCATTTTGATATTAATACCAGATTTTGATAAAGCAGTTGCTGCTTGAGCCATAACACCTATTTTATGAACCAGTCCTTCTCCAACAACAGATACTAATGCAATACCAAATTCTGTTCTGATTTCGTCAGGATGCAGTTTATCATTAATAAAACGGATTATATTATTAACAGATCCCGGTTTTAATTGTTTCTGATCTAAAATGACTGAAATATTGTCAACTCCTGAAGGACAGTGTTCGTAAGAAAGACCCATATCTTCGAATATCCCGAGAAGTTGCCGCCCAAATCCTTTTTCACGATTCATAAGAAACTTCTGAAGAGTAAAACTACAGTAACCACCTCCAGATGCAATTCCAATAACATCCCGTTCAATCGGAAGACGTTCAGAGACAATAAGTGTACCTTCATTGGCAATATTATTAGTATTTCTAAGACGAATAGGAATTTTTTTAAGCATCACCGGTCGGACCGCTTCCTCATGGAAAACATTAAATCCTATATATGAAAGTTCCCGCATTTCTTTATAAGTAAGGGCAGGTATTTGTATGGGGGAGTCGACCATTTTAGGATGTGCACTGAAAATTCCATTAACATCAGTCCAGTTTTCGTATTCTATAACATCCAGAGCACCAGAAAGAACAGCACCACTTAAATCAGAACCACCCCTGCTGAAAGTAGCACACTCATTGTTTTCAGTATATCCAAAAAAGCCGGGGAGCACTATTATCTGTTCGGAACATAATTTTTTCAGTGATGCAAGCTTCATATATGCCTCAGGTAGAGGCTGGGCATCTCCAAAAACTGATGTTACAATCATTCCTGCATCTGCTGGATTAATATAAGTTGCCTTGATACCAATTGAACAAAGGTATAAGGCAAACAGTCTGCTGTTAATATCCTCTCCTGTTGCAACAATAAAGTCGCGGAATCTGGATTCATTGTCTTTTGGTGATTCTAACCTTTTATCCAGATCTGAAAGAATCTCTTCAATTTTTGACACAGGTATTTTGAGTGGTTTATATATAGACAGAAATCTGTTTTTGAAATCATTGACCAACATTGAGTATTTTTCATTTTTCAATGCTTTACATGAAATTTCGATTAGAAGATCTGTAATCTTTATATCATTTTCATTTTCTTTGCCTGGAGCAGATAAAACAACACACCTGCGTTGCTGATTAAGCTTTAGAATCTTTACAATCTGTTCCAGTCGTTCACTGGAAGCAACTGAACTGCCTCCAAATTTGCATACGATAAACTGCATATATTACTCCAAAGTATTATTGTATTAATTATTTGGGTTTTTTACCTGATCCAATTTTCCTGAACTGCTGAGGAGTACAGTGCTCATGACGCTTAAACGCACGTGTAAAAGAATTGCCATTAGGATAACCAACCTGTTCGGCTATCGTTACTACCGATAAATCTGTTGTTTCAAGAAGATGCTTTGCAAATTCCATTCTTACATCGGTAATATACTGATAAAGAGTTTTTCCGGTTTCCCTTTTAAAAATAACATTCAGATAGTTTATGTCAACACCACACTCTTTTTCCAGTTGTGCCTGATGGTACATATCATTGAAATGAAGGGACATAAAGTTTTTTGCTTTTGCGACCAGACTTTTTGTCTTGTTACGTGGAAATTGACTTTCGTCAATAATTATTAATCCTTTTTTGAATAAAACTACCAGAATTTCGAGAATTCTGGATATTGATGCCAGTCCCAGGATCTCTTTATTGTTTGATATCACAAATAGCAAATCAAATAATAAGTTTTCAAAGTAAAGGCGCTCATTTCCTTCAAGAACTGTCTTTCCTTCAATTTCTGTATTCCAGTAACATTTTGCCTTTTGTGATGGAAGAAAGGAAAAAAGGATTTGAAAACATTGAAAATTCCCTCTCTGATGAAGATAAGAATGACGTTCCCCCCTTTCCATTATTCCAAGGAGGCCTGGTCTGGCAGTTCCGAAACTGTTACGGGTCACATTCTGTAAAATCCCATTGCCTTCAATTTGATACCATAACCGATAACAGTTTTGTTGAAATTGAAGTTGTGAATCGAATGGGTTACTACTGGAGCAGTACAAGTAATCCAGATCACTGATTTCGATTCTTAATTTTGAGAGTTCAATTACAGCTTTCCCATTCCAGTTTTGCAAACAATTAAAAGTTCTCAGTGACGGGAAAACGTGGTGACTAGTATAAACTGGTTCTTTGAAACGACTTAAAAATTCTTCTTTTGTTTGAAACATCTTGATAAAAATACATTATTGTAGTGTTCTTTGTTGGAATATTCATGTGCGGATTCTATATTAGAAAAGAATAAACTTCTAATTTTTTTTTTAGATATCCTCAAAATGTCCATAGTTTCAGCTGAAGCAAATCGTTTTCTTTCTGATGAAAGCTCGCTATCTCTATACCTGAAAGAGATTAGTAAAAATAAAACTTTATCTTTGGAAGAAGAAGCCCGGTTAGCCGTCAAAATAAGAAAAGGTGATCGCAAAGCTTTGGAAAAACTGGTGAAAGCCAATCTAAGATTTGTGGTCAGTGTTTGCCGAAATTACCAAAATCAGGGACTCCCGTTAATTGATCTTATTAATGAGGGGAATTTAGGTTTGATCAAAGCGGCTAAACGTTTTGATGAAAAGAAAAATTTTAAATTTATCTCTTATGCAGTCTGGTGGATACGACAATCAATCTTACAGGCATTGGCTGAGCAGTCGCGTATAATTAAACTTCCTCTAAACAGAGTGGGTACTATTCACAAAATAGGTAAAACACAAAGCAGACTGGAACAAAAATTAAGTCGTACTCCAAACATTGAAGAAATTGCTCAGGAACTGAAAATTGATGAAAATGAGGTGCGGGAGACTGCAAAAATAGGTAATACTCATATGTCGCTTGATGCTCCTCTTCAGAAAGGTGAAGATGTTCGGTTAATAGATGTTTTACATGATAAGCACCAGGAAAGTCCCGATAATAATCTGATCTCTATTTCTCTTCAGGAAGAAATCGAAAAAACACTTGGTACCCTGTCGCAACGAGAGCGCGAAGTTTTGAAATTATATTTTGGTATAGGACAAGATACCGCTCATACACTCGAAGAAATCGGACAACGTTTTAATCTTACACGTGAAAGAGTCAGGCAAATTAAAGAAAAAGCAATCAGGAGATTAAAACACTCTTCAAGAAGTAAAAAACTTAAATATTTTAAAAACACTTTGTAATACCTGATTACCGATCTGTATTGTATGGTTATATACCCATCAGTTATTTGGGTGTCCATAATCTGCCCATAAACAAACAGCTTATTTTGCTTTGTTGCTAAACGCAACCTCAGGTATACCGCAAACCCTGGTAAAAATCCGGTTTTTTTGATACTATTATGCTGTCTGTAACCGATAAAAGCAGATTGTAATCAGATCGCTCCAAATTCTTTTAACAGTTTATCAGCAAATTTGTTCAGAAATCCTTTAGAATCGTAATACCCATTCTGAATTTTCTGCTTTGTTTCATTAATTTTTTCTATTCGGAAATCCGGCTGCGCAGAAAGATTCGTTGAGATAATTTCAGTCAGGGTTTGTGTTTTGTTCAGATCTTGAGCTTTGTGAGAAATTTCGGAACGATCGGGATGTGATATTTTTGAAATGTTATTATTTTTTTTCGTCTTATGTTTATTATTGGTTTTGCAGAACTCTGCATTTAGTGGTTGTGTACTGATATTTATGCGCATCTTTATGTTACCTTTCTCATTTCTATTATCGGTTTTTATTTTGAAAACTTTAACTAAATTACTGGATAGTTCCAATCATATCAAACATTGGCAAGTACATGGCAATCAGAACCCCACCTATAATACCTCCCATAACTACAAGCATTACAGGTTCAATTATGGACGTAAGTGCATCAACGGCTGCGTTAACTTCTTCTTCATAAAATTCCGATATCTTTTTTAACATTTCAGCGAGATCCCCTGTTTTTTCGCCAACAGAAATCATGTGTATGACCATAGGAGGGAAAACACCGGTTTCTTTTAATGGCTCGGCAATGGTCAGACCACCGCTGATTTTTTCGAGAGTTTTAAATATTCCTTTTTCCAATACTTTATTACCAGCAGTTTTTGCCGTGATTGAAAGTGCATCAAGAATTGTAACACCACTGTTCAGAAGTGTTGAAAGGGTTTGAGCAAAACGGCCGATAGAGCTTTTTCTTTCCAGATCTCCAAAAACCGGTAAATGTAGTTTCAAATTGTCTATTTTCAATTTTCCATCATCCGTTTTATAATAATACGCCAAAGCTGTAAATGCACCTGCAAATAATAGAAGAATTACAAAAAAATAGTTCTGCAAAAATGTGGATATATCCATTACGATTCGTGTAGGTAAGGGAAGATTACCTCCCATATCAGTAAACATTTGAGCAAATGTTGGAACAACGAAGGTTAACATTGCTACAGTGGCACCAATCGCTACAATAAGTAGAATCACAGGATATGTCATAGCACCTTTTATTTTTCTTCTCAAAGAATCTGCTTTTTCCTGGTAATCGGCAAGACGGGTAAGTACGACATCAAGACTCCCTGATGCCTCTCCGGCAGATACCATATTGCAGTATAATGAGTTGAAAACAGAGGGGTGTTTCA
>DATGNN010000423.1:0-9232 GCA_035306725.1 Chitinispirillaceae bacterium
TATACCTGCTGTTAAGATATCAGTTGGATGATTAAATCTTTTCCCAATTCTTATAGAAAGTAAGGGAAGAATCCATGCTTCTATCCCTGCCGGAACCATGACTGTTTCATAATTTTTACTATAAGCGATATCAATTGCAGCACTATATGGGACTGTTCCCTTCAGAGTATCATGCCACATTATGCCACCACGAATACTTTGTGGTAATTCATTGTTGAAAAGAGAATTGTCATCTTCAAGATACCTTGTGTTACGTCCGGCAACATGAATAAAAGCAGCTCCTGCATTTAATTTACCATATATCAGTTCAAATACAGCTCCACCACTGGCTGTTAATCCGTAAGAAGTTGTTTCTGCCATACGATGTTGAATACCGTTTGCAGCTATTGCAACTGCGAAACGATTCCTGCGCAGACCGATACTGAAAGACCCCATTGAAGCTTGTTCAGAACCGAATGCATCTTCGAATTGTCCCCGTTCATCTGTACGTAGAAAATCAATAGACTGACTTTGAAAAGAAACACCAAAAAACCATCTTGGGAAAACCCATCCGGTTTCGATAAATCCACGCCTGAGGTCATCCGACATTTTTCCGAAATCAATAGAAACATAAGGTTTCATTCTAAGGGAGATACCCGCTGGATTATAGAAGCTAAAACCTCCTGCTCCCAATGCTGTACCGGCACTTCCCATACCTGTTGCTCTGGGATCAACAGGTTCTTCAACAAAACCGTACCATGCAGACTGTCCGTAAATGGTTGTAAGGAGTATAAAACAAAAAAGCCCGAAAGCCGGCATTATTTTTTTTCGCATCAATTTTCTCCGTATATTTAGACTTAATTTTCCAATAGCATCAAATTATATGTTCATCCGTATAATATAAACCTGTTTTTTCTTTAATCCTTTAAAATTGCGCTATAGCATTATTCAATAGAACCAAACTGTAAACAGGTATAAAATCTTTTAAGTAATTTTCTTTTAATACCAGAAATCTGGAATTCAGGTACAATCGTTTGTTTAGAATGATATGCTTAAATCAATCTGTTGATCAATACCAGCCCACGCTTTATCTGTTGCAATACCATAATTCAATTTCAAATCCTGTCTGGAACGCGACAGGTCAAAAGAAAAACCTGATGTAATTCTGAACGGGAAAACACTCAGGTATTTTTCAGATTTACTTATTAAATTTCCATTTATCAGAAAATCGCCAATTCCTGCCCTTATATAAAATTTATCCCAGTACTGCCATTCCCACCCGGCACCAAGATTTGCTTCAGGACGGTAAAGACGGTTCCATTTCCCATCAAAAAAATAGCCTCTAAGATCGATATTCCATATAAGCGGCTTGTCGAGTAATGTACCTTTGTATCTGCTGCCTAATGTAATTGAGGGTAATGGACGGTCTTCAACAACAGAACTCAGGTAATCATTGTTTGTTCTGATTTCCCAGTCCATGTATGCACCAACATCTCTTATAACCAGTGCCAGATTCAATTTATCTGAATGTTTGTAAGCTAACGCAAAATCAAATGAACCTATCCCGCCCTTTGTTGAAGAGTATGTGACATTCCCATTTTCATCGGAAGCAGTGGGAAGTCGCTGATAAAAAATCCCGACGTTAATACCTGCACTGAATTTACGATTAATATAGTAACTGAAACCAATTTTTGTTGTTAATGTTGTATATGAAGCATTGTCGATGGGCTCTTCATTACTGTCATATAGATCATTCAGGAATGGATCACCCCTGTAAAGAAATGAAATGCCGGCTCCGACACGGGGTGGAACGTGAAATTCATATGAAGCAAATGCTTCTGTTCTGCCAAAAGAACGCAGGCCAATACCTACCGAGGCTTTTTTAGTTTTCGACATTGCCATAATTGCCGGATTCCACCATGGGGTCATATAGTCAGGATATGCAGTATTGGCTCCACCTTGGGCAAGAGCTGCTGCACCGGCAGGCGCACGCAGATAAGCTCCCGAAGCACCTCCGATTACTGACGCTTCAGAGACCGCGTTAGTTAATAAAAAGCATAGTCCTGTAAACAGGCCAGACTTAATTTTATTTTGCCATAACAATCTTACCAAAAGCCCGTTCTCCGGTATCTGTAGTTATTTTATAATAATAAACTCCGGGAGCGACTTTTTTTCCTGAAGAATTTCTTCCATCCCAGAAATCTTCACGCTCCACAGTGCTTCGTCCAAAAGGACCGCCATCATTACCAGCTTTACGATTTTTATCTTTGATGACAGTTTTTACCAGATCCATATTGTAATCGTAAATCTTTATCGTAACTTTGGCATTTTCTGAGAGATTGTATATAAAAACTGACCGGCTCTCTTTTTCGTCGAAACCTCCGGCAGTGAGTATTCCCGGACGTGCGTAAGTTTTTTTTAACCCTGGCCGTATCTTTGGTGCACGCTTGATAAGGTTAAATGCACCTGTGCTGATTCCAGGAATTTCCTGCTCCGAAAAGAAAAGACCCTCTGAAGTAGCAATCCATAAATACCCGTATTCATCACCAGTTTGAACAAACAATATATCTTCAAAAAGATCCGGAATATCAATGTCATACTTTTTAATCATCCGCGCCTGAAGCTCTGAAGAATATTCCTTGATAACTTTCAGCTTTTGATTAGTTAATGTGTCGCCTGTTGTATCCCGATAAACCTGAACCGTGTTATCTCCTGTAAGCATGTAAATGTATTCATTTATTCCAAAAGTAACTGCCTTAGGAACATCATCTTCATCAAGTAGCATTCTCCAAAATCGGTTCTGACCATCGTACTTGAAAAATTGCCATTTCTCTCTCTTCTGATCTCTTACTTTTATTACTCCATATAAAACAGGTATACTGTCGTCTTTTACAAAAAGAGATTCGAATTTTTTGAAACTTAAACCAGCATCCGATAATTCTGATTGGATACTGTTGTCCCATGAAGAATCAGTGGTATTAAAAACCCAGATCCTGGATGGTGTAGTAACAATAAGGTCGTTTTTTGTTGCATTAACCCCAGTAACCCTTGTCAAAGAATCCGGTTTATCAGCAAAGTTTATATTTTCAATTGCATTACCTGATGACCCGGGAGTGAATATTGTAATATCGTCAATTTCAGGATTCCACTCCGCCACTCCGCCATCCATGCATGCGAAATAAAAAGACCCATTTAAGTAAACAGCATCAGTTGCACTTAGATTTAATAAATTGTCTTCTGAAGATGTATCTTCTGGCCAGTTAAAGCGCTTTTTCTGGGGCTTATGACATGGATCCGTAATTTTTACACTTATAAAGTAGCTTGAATCAAGCCTGTTGCCCGAATCTACACAGGAAACAAGCCAACCACCTCCTGATGTCATATTAACAATATATTCATCATTGCCAGGGTAATAAGCGGACCAGTTAGTTTCCATTGTAACAGTATGAGAATCTAAGGAACGGTTCCCCATAATTGAATTCAGCGCGAATCTGTTAGGATCAACGGTCAGCATACACAAGGTGTCACCATAGCCGGAAAGTTGAGCAATATAATTTGAAGTTATCCCTTTTTCCTGTTTGCATGGCTGAGCTTCAACAATGCTGAAAAAAGAGAGAACTAACCCTGCTACAAAAAGGGATAAACATTTTTTATTGCCGGTCATCATGAACCTGCACTTCATCTGGTATATCAAACCGGAAAACCTCCGCAGGAATTTTAGCACCAAAAACTGTTTTTTTGAAAATATATGTATGTACATTTCCATTATGGTCAGTTAAACGTAATTTTTTAACAATACCACTTTTTGACTCTGCGGTTACTGTAATATCTGTATAAAAAGAATCCGAATCTTTGTTGTCTGTGTTCCAGAAAAGGACTGTTTCAGAGCCGGATTTTTCCTTTTCTTTGTAAGAATACCCAGTTAGAAAACTTGATAACAGTTGGGAAGGATGCCAGGAGAGATCGATATCTTGAAGATTTTTGATAATTACCTGGGAATTTTTTTTGCTGTATTGCCAGTAAGTCACTCCATCACTGACCAGAGTTTCAGCTCCCAGATCAACCCGGAATTTATCTCCGGGACTAACTGCCAGCTTTCCTGATTTTTTCTCTTCACGCTCACGCACGCTCCAGTAAAGGGTCATGTCGATTTGTGCCTGAATTGTAGTCAGTGAATTGTATTTTTGTCTGATCAAATCAAGTATAGCTGGTTCAGAAGAAAATACCTGAAAAGAAAAAACAGTTGTTAAGAGAATTAAAATTGTTCGGATCACATCAATCCAATCATTTTACAGTTTATATCTAAAAAATGACAATCAACTTATCATGTGCAGTTTGTATCCAAAACTTTAGAGATCATCAAGTAGATTTAAGACTTTCCTGATACCTATGAGTATGCTATGTGAATGGCTGCAAAGCAGATTGTACAAATTCATTACCATTCAGGCAATAAATTATCTTAGCCGGCTTAGATGTTCATCAAGCTCATCTGGTTTCACAAGCACTTCACGCACTTTACTACCTTCCTGAGGTCCAACAAACCCAGTTCTTTCAAGTTCATCCATAAGACGCCCAGCACGGGCATATCCTATTTTCATACGACGTTGTAACAGAGAAGTTGATCCCTGCCCAATGTTGACAATAATATTAGCAGCTTCTTCAAACAACTCATCCCTGTCTTCATTAGCAAATATACTTTCTCCACTGCCGTGATTACCGTCAATTTCTTCTATAAAACTTTCAATTTTCTGAATTATTACTTTTTGACTTCTAATCTCTGCTACGATTTTCTCAACATCTTCTTCAGAAATAAAAGCTCCATGAAATCGTTCTATCTCCGGAGCACCGTTGCGTAAAAACAACATGTCACCCATTCCAAGAAGTTTTTCGGCACCTACATGCCCGAGAATAGTTCGGGAATCGGTGGACTGAATTGTTCTGAAACCTATACGGGAGGTTAGATTCGCTTTAATAGGTCCGGTAATTATATCTACTGATGGACGTTGTGTTGCTACAATGAGATGTATACCTACAGCCCGGGCCAGTTGCGCAATTCTTTGAATTAACCCCTCTACATCTTTCGATGCAGTCATCATAAGATCAGCCAATTCATCAACTATGATAACGATGAAAGGAAGTGCTTTATTGTCTTCTTCAGGCAGAACACCTTCAATTTTTCCATTTTCGACCCTGGAATTAAAAGAATCCACATTGCGGGCACCCACTTTTGCCAGCATTCTGTAACGGCGTTCCATTTCTATAACACCCCATTGAAGTGCTTTCACAGCTTCTTTTGATTCTGTAACTACAGGCGACATCAAATGGGGGATACCCTCATAAAATGCAAGTTCAACTTTCTTGGGGTCAATCATGATTAAACGAAGTTCTTCCGGTTTTTTGGTCATCAAAAGGCTGCAGATAATTGAATTTATGCAAACACTTTTACCCGATCCGGTTTGTCCAGCGATTAGAACATGAGGCATTTTAGTAATATCTGTTACATAAGGAGCACCCGAAATATTAGTTCCAATAATTACCGGGAGTTTTGCTTTCGATTTACGAAATGCATCAGAAAGCAGTATGTGTTTAAAATGAACAATCTGACGTTCTGTATTTGGAAGTTCAATGCCAACTGCCGATTTTCCTGGAATTGGAGCTTCAATACGGATTCTTTGTCCGCTAACTGCCATAGATATATCATCATGAAGATTTACAACCCTGCTAACTTTTATTCCGGGAGCAAGTTCTATTTCATAACGGGTTACAACTGGTCCGGGACTGACAAAAACAACCTTCCCTTCAACATTGAAATTCATTAATGTTTTTTCGAGAGTTAAAGAGTTACTCTCAATACATTCCTTGTCGACCATACTTGAAAGAGGAGGTGGGTCAGGCAAAACCGTTGGATCGGGTATCTTGTAAGGTTTCGAAGATGATTCCTGTTTATCAGAACGGGAATGAACATTTTCCCTTTCATTTAGTTCCGCAGAGATGCCACTTTCATAATCATATTCAGGCTCTTCATCCAACTCTATTTCAGAAGTTTCTATTGTCATAATCTTGATAGGTTCATTTCTTCTGGCTCTGAAAGCTGCTAATTCCTGGTCTATACCCTCTTTTACTTCCTCTTCAACATCCTCGATTTTTTCCAGTGCAGTTGATTGGGAATCGTTTTCAACGACTTCTTCTGTTTCGGTTTTTTCAGAAACAGATTGTTGTTCAGACAGGTCTGCCTGTTTTTTTGAAACTGAATTACACTGTTTTTCTTCTTTGCGTTTCTCTTTTTGAGCTTTTTTTTCAGCACTTCTTTTTTCTGCAATCTGAGCGGCAAGTTCTCTCTTTTCCCGACTTTCTTCAAGATTCCTTTTGATTTGTATCCATATTACTGCAAACCTTGCAGTACACCAGTTTATTCCAGCCCGTAACCATCGAATCAGGCATTGAGGTGAAATTCTAAACCAGCTTAAAATCGTTACAAGCAATGCAAGTATTGTTATAAAATAAGGTCCAAACTGATACCTGCCGAATATAGGCTTATAGATAAATCGAAGCAGTAATAAACCTATAAAGTTTTCTGAAGAATTGAATTCAGCTTGTAAAACGATTAGTGGAAGGTTATGAATGGCAAGCAACAAACATACTTCAAAGGTAAGAATCGTCCAATAAAAAAGTATGCGAAACTGAAGCAGGTCTCCGCGCATGCGGATCCAACCGATATAACAGATTGCAGCAGGAAATACAAATACCGGAATTGGACCGAACAGATAGATCAATCCGCTCGAAAGGCTTGTTCCAAGAAAGGAGCCCAGAATGTTTGTATCTTTGTTAATAAAATGAGATATCAAAGAGATTAAAACCAAAATACCCAAAGCCAGAAAGATTAGTCCCCAGATTTCATGTCCGAAATCAGCTTGAGTATTAACAATCTTTTTTTCCTTTTTCTTTTTAGCCATGGTTTTCAGATTCCCAGAATTGTTTTTCAAGTTTATAAAGTGAAAACCTCACTTTTTTAAATTTCTCGGATAATGAAGACTCACTGGTTATTTTGGAATACTCCTCAATTACCCTGGCAGCTTCCTGGGCGCGTTTAAATCCTGCATATACAATATCATTTTTGCTTTCCCGAAAAAGCTCCTCGGGCCTGTTGGAATCCGAAAAACAATCAGTTACTGTATCTCGGTTTTTTAACAATATTTCCCTGCCAAACCGCATTTCTACTTGAACAAGAGAGTGCCGAATTGATTTAAATGTAATCGATATTTCAGAATCGTTTTTAATAAAACGAAAATATTCTTCAATAACCCTAAGTGCTTCCCGCAACCTGTTTATATTTGCATCAAGTATGCGATAAACTGTATCAAGTGCCTCAGTCAGATATTTCTCCGGTAGTTTAATTTTGTAACCTTAGATAATCATGAAAATAACTAATGAATTTGCTTCAGGTCGAAAATTAAATAAGTAACAATAATAGATTATTTGATAATATGTTATTCCTTTTAAAAATAACATTATAGCAATCTTAAATATTACCTTTTTTAAAGGATTGTGGGCCTTGTTTAAAATAGAATCTGTGAACAGATTAAAGAAATTTATTCGAAGAGCTGAAAAAAAGTTGGTGTAACTAGTAAAAAAGAAACATAACTGGTGTTTAAATGTCTTAAAAAAGAATGCGCTCGGGAAAAACCCGAGCGCCTTCCGCTTCACCCGATAATTTGCAAGAGGGCCTTGCATTTGGTAGGTACTATAAAGATAATAATTATTAATTATTCACGCAACTCCTTTGGTGTTTTTTTTCAAGATTTTTCCAAAAAGGAGTGTTTTATCTGTTATCTGAAGTGGAAAATCAGAAAATAAGCGATCTAAAAAAATGCTGACATTTTTTTTGTATATCCTGTCCCGGCAGCAAAAATTTATGTCAGTGCAGGTTAAATTGAGAAAATCATGTTAACCAGGATTAATTAAAACAGAATAAAAATGAACGCTGATTAGCTCCGAAGGCTCTAAAAAAATTCTGTAAATCCGGATCGTTGGATTGTTTATCTGACGGATTCTTTACTGAATTACAAAAAACCTTACATCTTTGTTGCCAGAATGAGTAAAGCCGAAAAACAATTGTTTTGATTAATGAAAATATCTGGAAGTTTTTATGATACCTCTTTTTCAAAGTTTCTCTGAAACTAAATTTCCAATCATTCTTTAACGTAATTTAACTTTTCTGCGGCTGAACCGGACGTTCTGATAGTTCAACATCTATTTTCATTTTCTTTCCGTTACGGATTATTGTTAATTTTACTTTTTTTCCAGGTAATGTGCCTGCAATTTTAGTTCTTAAATCAGTAGTATTTTCGACCTGAATATCATTAAATTCAATTATTACATCACCTGGCTGGATACCGGCACGGGCTGCAGGTCCATCAGGTTCTACAGAAGAAACATAAGCTCCAAGTGTAGTGTCAAGGCCGATTTTTGATGCCTGATTTTCAGAAATGTCCTGTACAATTATTGCCAGGTAGCCTCTAGATACTTTTCCACGTTCAATCAGTTGTTCCATTATTTCTCTTGCCATGTTTATTGGAATTGCAAAACCTATTCCCACATTTCCACCTGTTGGAGAACTAATCGCAGTATTTATTCCGATTATTTGTCCGTCAAGATTTGCCAATGCTCCGCCACTGTTCCCTGGGTTCATTGATGCATCTGTTTGAATAAAATCTTCATAATCAGCGAGTCCCATAAGAGAACGTCCTTTTGCACTTACAATTCCGGCTGTAACAGTCTGAAGTAATTCAAATGGGTTACCAACAGCTATTACCCACTGGCCAACAGTTAGTTCATCAGAATCGCCTAATTCAGCAGCAGGCAAATGATCACCATCAATTTTAATGACGGCAAGATCTGTTAGTGGATCGGTACCAACCAGTTTGGCTTCATAGTTTCGTCCCTCAATGGTTACCATGATAGTTTCTGCATCTGCAATAACATGGTAATTGGTCAGGATATATCCATCTTCTGTAACTATAATTCCTGAGGCCAAACCTCGAACCAGCTCTTTTTCATCATTGTCACCACCTTTGAAAAATCGTTCAAAGGTGCCTCCGCTTTCCGAAGAAACCGGCTTTTGTTGAACCGAAAAAATTGTTATTACCGATGGGCGCACTTTATTTGCAGAGCTTTCAAACAATCCGCTGATCTCATCTGCGAGTTCTCTTGCTGAAATAATTCTCTGATTCGAATCAGAAGCCTGTGCAGAAAG
>DATGNN010000424.1:0-3595 GCA_035306725.1 Chitinispirillaceae bacterium
GACGCCGCGCAGGCAAGATAAAGAGCCCAATGCAGATTACCACAGGGATCGACAGGATTATTATTTAACGCAACAACATAGCTGAATACCCATGCTGCTGCAAACCAGCCGATAGTTCCCCATAAACGAATTATACCAAAACTATTTGAATTATCAGGTGAATGGTGAAATGTGATTGTCGTTGTTAATGCCACTGATGGTCCTATCAGCAACCAGTAGACAAGATAAAGAGCTAATACCTGAATAAATCCGGTTTGGACAGATAAAAAATAGATGACAACAGCCCCGCAAAAATGTATTAATGCAAGGAGCCGTTCAGCACAGATCAGCCTGTCGGCAATCATTGCTCCAATAACAGGAGAGATAATGGCAGAAACAGCAGATGTCGCAAGAATAGATCCGGTTTGAGAACCGGAAAAGTTTAACTGATCTTTGAGGTAAAGTGAAAAAACTGGATTCGTTGCGCCTAACACAAAAAATTCCAGAAACATCATTGTGGAAAGCCGTATATAGTTTCCGGAAAAAACAACTCTGAGCAAAATTCCTCTATCTTGTTGTTTAAATGCAGGGTAAAAGGAAAGTTATTCGATGAGTTTAAAATACAGAAAAAAAGGTATAAATTAAAGTGATAATTTGTTAACTCATGAAATGAGACTCTTAAGAATCTCATTTATTATGTTGGAAATAACACCGCGGGCTACTTCTTCGGCGTATTTAGTGGTATCCATATGTTTTTTTGTATTTGTACTCTCAATTTTAAGCGTGCGGACATTATCAGAGTTTAATGGATCAACAATCGATACTTCAACTTTCATGATAATATCAATGGTCTGAGACAGAAAACGGGAATTTTCTGTGAGTGCTAATTCAACAATATTTACTTCAATAATATGGTGAGCAGAGCTGGCGTCTGAACTGAAGTTCCCTTTTTGTGACAGTAACTGTTGAAAAGATTTTTTAAAACAGTCTGGAAATGAGGGTGAACAAACAACAGGAGCATACTTTTTTATCCCGGTTCTGGTATAACCTAATACGTCTGCGCTGTCTTTGGAGTAAGAATCAATGATATCGCCAACATACAATTTCATCGATTCGGGAATATCAGGAAAAGAATCAAATTCCACAATAACAGGGTTGATTACAACTGGTGGAATATTTTCATCCGCATAAGAGCTTTGGTGAATTGTTAAAGATACCAGAATATAAAACAGAAATAAAATCAGCTTGTTTGTTTTCATATTTTAAATGTAGCACATTGAACGGAAAAATGCAAGATAACCATAAATCCACAGACGCATTTTAACAATTCAGAATCTTTTTATAGATCCTTAAGCCTTTCCATACAAAGCTCATTTGTTGCATCTCCACAGGAATTAATTACCTTTTCATAACTTTCTTTGGGATTTACTCCTGTTAACGAATAAACAATTTCCCTGTTTTTAACAAAAACAACATAGGGGATACCCCTTACTCCAAATGAATAGGAAAGTTCTGGGCTTTTGTCAACATTAATTCTGTAGAATTCAGCATTGCTTTTCTGTTCTTTGGCAAGAGAACTGAAAATCGGAGAAAGTATCTTGCAAGGTAAACACCAGTCTGCATAAAGATCAAAGATCAGAAGTTTATCTGAATTTTCGAGTAGTGATTTCAGTTCATTAGTGGAACTGATTGTCTTTATCTCTTCAGATATCGACTGGTTGTTTTGATTCTGTTTATTATCTTTACTACAGGAATTCAATGGGAGCAAAAAGAACAGGGCGACCATTGCCGATATGAAATATGTACCAGTTTTTTTCATGATATTTCCTTTTCATTCTGAGGATAACAGTTATTCATTTTTTATTGTTTCCATTATAAGCGAGTTTCATGCCAAAAATAACTGATAGTCCTGCTGAAATGGTTAATTATTGTATTGTACTAAATTACAATTAGTTACAAACCTTTATCAAATAAATTGTCTGATCAGTAACTTTATGAATGAACAGTCCTTGTTGTTGTATGCAACAAGGACTGTTGCAGTGCAATGTTGTTGCATTGGATATAATGCTGATACCAGACATCCATTTTTACATCTTATTGCGATTTTCATTTACAAGATATTTTGCGATTATTGCCTGCAGTGTAATTGAAAATGGTTCGTTGTTTGCAATTTTTTGCAGGCCTTCAAGATCCGATTTCCATGCAATATCACCCGGAGCCAGAATGCATATGCTCTGTGGCAGATAACTTTCGGATAGTTTTCCATTTTTATAATAAAAATGTTGTTCACTTTGCCGGGTTTCATAAGCGTGAATTGAAGGAGGTATATCATTTGGTTTGAACCACATTTTGATTTCTCTCTCTGCTTCTTTGTCTGAAGCTGATGCGTGAATCAGATTGTCCATTCTGTCGCCTGTAATTTCACCTTTTTCATTTCTAATCAAATGAACTGTACCTAATGCTCTGATACAGCCCGGTTTTTCCTCCCTGGCTTTTTCCGGGTTTGTTGGTCCAGATATTTCTCTGACTTTTTGTACAGCATTGTTACCCATATAGACTATTGCAATGACCCGCTGCATATCAGGTTGATTCTTAAAATGAATCTGTCCTGTTACATATTCTATAAGTGAGGGAAAGAATGGTTTACTACGATGTTCCGCATAGTGTTCCTCTGCAAGCATCGGGGTAACGTGAACTATTTTGGCACCGGCAAAGCGAAGTCCGGTATGGAATTCAGAAAGAGTTGAAAAGATATACCCTGTCAGCGAATTTTTAAGAGCATCTGGTTTAATTAAAACCAGTGTTTGATCACGGTCACTCATATGAGATCTCCTTACAATGTTTGAATATTCTAAATCTGAACCTTTTTGTCAGAAAAATTCTACTCCAAAATACTAAAACATTGCTCTGGTCCAAAATACAATCTTTTAAATATTCTATTTACTGTAATAGTGTAAAACAAAAATTGCAGCAAATATACAAAAACTGCTGTGAGGTCAAATAAGTGCAGTTATCTTTTTGACTTCAAGAACCAATTCGGATATAATAAATACCTGAATAACAAAAACTGTTTTAGTGCTATTTCATGCGGGTATAAACTATGGGTGTGTTTTATCCTTAGATAAGGGAACCCGTGAACCGGTTATGACACGTTCAGGAAACTGTATCCAGTTAAGAACAAGTTACAGTATTATAGAAGAAACCGTTTAAATTATCAACAAGAGATATAACCTGATGAATATTATTTTTTTCAATTCACATACATTTTTAACCAAAGAGATTCTTCATTCACTTGAAAAAAGAACTGATATAAAAACAATAAATGTAAATATTCCACAGTACCCTGCGTCGGTTCAGACAGATTCCATAATCGATAAACTTAAACCACATTTTCCTGCTATAGTTCTCACAATCAATGATGCTGGATGTGATTATACAGGCAAAATACTATTAGGTTTGATTGATAACGGCTGTTTTCACTTAAACTGGTATCATGATTATCCGTTTTATGAAGAGATTTTCCATAACAGGGTGACAAAAATTTCGGACAGAAGAATCGATTTTGTTACAGAGGAATCTTTTTTGCCCGAAATGAGAGAAAAAGGAATGAATGCTT
>DATGNN010000425.1:0-11907 GCA_035306725.1 Chitinispirillaceae bacterium
AGCAAGTAATACAAACATCTCATGATCCTTTTTTCAAAGACAATCCATTTCTGACATTTACTTTGTATAACATTGTCAAGAACCGATTGCAAAATGGATTCTATGATCCTGTTTCAATCAGGTAATGAGAACTACAACCAGATCCAAAATAGTACTCGGTTACAAAGAGTGTTCCTTAAACACGAAAAAAGAGATCAGGATTTTAAAATTTATCTGAGCCGGATAAAACAGAAACGAGAACGATAATAAAAACAGAGATAATACCGATGCCAATAACAGATATTTTAAAGTAACGATACCGATAACGGAAATGTAAACGATAAAATATAATAACAATGGAACGAACTTTTACATATCAATATTCGTACCATTTATGTTCTTTTTTGCAGCTTCATATAAAATAATGCCAAAACAACAGTGTGGAATTCTTATTGCACTAAAGTATATTCAGTGTTAATATAATGTATTTATTCTGTTACATCTGCCCAAAATAAATCGTTGAACTGTCTGCAGACTCGTTATTAGCAAGATGTAACCTATTAAAATCTGTATTTCAAATCTATTAATTTCTGTAAACTAGCAGATTTAATACTTTTAAAAAAAATGGAGTTTACCAGACTCCTTAATTCACCAAAGCCCGTAAAAAAAGCTTTAAAGTTGATTGAACATCAATTTCGTTCAAAAGTGGTATTGTGTATCTGAACGATTCTTATAATCCACCTGTTTTATTCCCGGAAAATTGGTAAAAGAATGAAAAATATCAGAAGCTCCATACAGATTGCAGTCCGCCACCCATCAAGTGGTTCACAGCTTCTGGCAAAAACCATAGCTGATGCTTTTTGGGAAGCGACATGGATAAGCAGGGATCTGAAAATCCGGTTTTGTATTATTTACATGAAAATGATTATTGGATGCGAACTCGAGCAGACTATTGATGACAAATTGCTGGAGAAAGTTACCAGAAAATCACTCCCGTTTGGAATCCGGCTTTTGAAACGTTATCCCGAAACCGGCATATTTGTGTTAGTGAAGCTTATTATCAATGAATTAAATCAAAAACAGAATTTTACACTGGAACAGCTCGTAGAGTTTCATTCTGAACTTCTTTCTCACTTTTTTCCTGATATCTGATATTGACTTACTACTAGTGTTGACATCTTCTGAAAGCCGGTCATATAAACTGACGGAGAAAACAACCAGATTCTATGTTATTCCAAGCAGCCTTCTGACTGCGCTCACCAGTTCTGCCGATTCACCTTTCATTATAAGATCATCAGCTCCTGCTTTTTTAGCTGATTTGTAAAACCGATCGGAATCATGTCCTGTAACTATCAGAAATTTAATACCAGGGAACGATTCGTGCACCTGTTCGACAAATTCGATACCACTCATTCCGGGAAGTGTAATATCCACAATTACCAGATCAGGATCAGATTCTTTAATTGCATTCAGCGCATCCTCTGCATCCGAAACTTGTGCGGCAATTTCGATCCCTTTTTCACGACGAAACATAGCTTTGTAAAGGATCTGCATCTCCTCATGATCTTCAACAATAACAATCCGTTTTTTCATTACATTGCCATAATAACCGGATGATGAATCCATTTTAGCTACTTCTACCTTTTTTTACACAATTCTTCACCTTTTATAATGTACCGGACCATAGAAAACAGGAAGCAACACCAATGCCAAAAGCATTTTTGAACATTGAATTGATCGACGTTAACCTGCTTTTAAAGAGAACTATTAATACAGTATAATTTGTCAGGACTTTATCAAACTACTAACAAAGCAGTTCGTCAATTGAAATACAATTCTTTTCAGCGATCTGCCTAAGCCAGATTTCCAGTGTCATATAGCGTCCGACAATTTCTGATTTATCAATTCCGTTTTTGCTTTGAACGATATGGGTTCTGATTTTAACAGGGTCAACATAATTGAAAATCAATGCATCATTATTATTGAACAGCTTTTCCAGCAAAATTCGGGACGTTTGCGTGCATAACAGGTTACTATAGTTTGTAAAAGATCTGTTCCGGGGGGTGATTGGCAGAATTGTTGAAATCTTGTCCAAAACTCTTTCGAAAGAATACTTTAAAAATACTTGACAATTATTTCTTGTAATCGGCAAACCGGTTTTTTGCCATGGTATGCCGGAAAAAAAATCGGGGAAAGTGTGAAGAAGAACTTTTTTGTAAAAAAATCCATTTTTAAGAAAACGTTCGGGAACAGTAAGAGTAAATTCATAAAGATCATTATCCATGAAAGGGATTCTGGTATGAATAAGCGCATTACCGATCACCAGTCCCATTGCAATAAAACGCCTCCCCCTATCCCTGAACATATTTTGCATCCCGTTATTACCTCTGATATACGTTCCGCCAAGAATAGCATCACCAAGAAATCCATTCAGTTCAATATGATACAAATTTTTGATTGCGTTGAGTTGTTCTATACCATGCATATGAATCAAATTAAACTGTCCATCTGTCCACCACACACCTTTACAACGATTTGTCATCCAGTTATTCTCATCTATAACATGAACTGTATGCGGATAATTTCTGATAGCCGCAACTTTTTTTGCAATCCTTACGTCCAGACAGTCTGGACTGCCAAATGTAAGCGTTTGGGGAGAAGGTGTATGATCTTGCGGGAAAGCAGCAAGTAATGCACGTGAATCCAGTCCCCCGCTAAGGGATATTCCAATACTCTCACCTGGATCACACCTTTTATTTACAGCTTTTTTCAATAATCTTCCAGCTTCATGCGCCATTTCATCAATATCAGATAACCTTTGTGCAGGACGCCTGATTTCATTTACGCTCCAGTATGAATTTGAAACAGCTTTATTAGTTTTTAAATCAATTGTAATAATGGTTGCGGGTTCAATCAACCTTACATCCGAAAACCATGTTACAGAACCGCAAAAGTGGCCTTCTTTAATAAATTGATCAACCGAGCCAGGGGTAACTGAAGGCGAATATGAAGGAATAAATAAAAACGGTTTTATTTCAGACGCCCATATATATCCATTCTCACTTCTGCGTAAAAAAAGATGACGTAACCCAAAACGGTCTGTTATTATTTTCAAGGATTGGTTTTTCTGGTCATAAATCACAGAGGAAAAGATCCCGTCAACCCTTCTCAAAAACTGAATAAGTTCACCATTGCGATAATATTCACATAATAACGACAAATCCGAAGTGAAGTTTTTCTGAAAACTGCTCCTGTTATAGAATTCACCGTCCAACCAGATATGAACATTATTCTTTGTATATGGCTGTAATTCTTTATTGATTATTCCGTTTGTTACACGTGTTGCACACAGGTTTCTATCTTCAAAGATCCTGTCAACAAGATAACATGGATAATAGGTAACAACTCTCTGCATTTTTTTCAAAACACCGATATAATCATCCGATTCAAACGCTCTTTTTGTAAAACCAAGCAAACCAGGCATCAGATCTCTATACTCCTGTCAAAACAATCTATTCCAGCATATCGCATATTAACACACCGCCATTTGCATCAAAGCTGTAACACTCTTTTCACCCAATCCACAGTTGAAGCAGATTTTGGGATTTTTAAACTGCTTAAAAGATTCAGCGATTGCAAAAAAGATGATTTGAAACCAAACCGCAAACACAACATATACGATGCGAATCCTGTCAGACTACCACTTATGAGAACAACTGCACGGGGCCAATGAGACGGCCAGGAAATACCCGACACAGTAATAAGGATAACCGGTATCATAAAACAACTGCAAGCAAAAGCAGGAAGGAAAAGCCTCGTATATTCCAAAGGACTTATTGCAGTTATCCTGTAATTGATAAATAGAAACAGTGCAAACACAACGATTGAACGAATCAATATCGCAATACAAATACCTTCAAGTCCCCATTGCAACCCGACATACGTTGCCATCACCATTGTTACAAACATAAAAAAATTCCACATAACGGTAGATCCGACTTTTCCTTTGGAAATCCATAATGATTCAGGAAATATCGTCAAGGTATACATTACCCCTGTTAAAGCCATCCATCGCAATGGAATTGCAGCATTAATCCACTCCGAGTCTTTCTTTAAGAAGCAAATAATCTGCATCACCTCCTCAGACATAACACTCATCATCAGAAGCAACGGCACAGCAAAAAGTGAAGTGAAAATGGTTATAGAGGCAAAACTTTTATTGACACTCCCGGGATCATTCTGAAACCTTGAAAAGGAAACCAGTACTACATTACCGTATATCGCATGTACTATGGTTCTGGGGAGCATGGCCAGGTCGTAAGCGAAACTGAACAAACCAAGATTCGCCTCGTTGAGAAATTTACCAGTAATTAAAAAAGGTATGCTGTAGCGTGCATAATCACATAATCTTAAAACTATTATCCCCAAACCGAAATAGAAGAGCGGTTTGAATCTGGAAAACGGAATCAATTCTGGTTTGGGTATTTTTACTGTGAACATGATAATTACAGCAGATGTGCACTGATAAGAAAGGCTTCCGGCAACAAGAGCCCATGCACCATACCCCAAAGCAGCTAATGTAATAGTTGCAGATGACGAAATGAGTGCTGCAACAGCTTCAATTTTTGCAAGCATCCCATAACGCATTGTGCGCTGAAGAATTGCATTATGAACTGATGTCGCAGCAGAAAAAATTATTACAATTGCACCTGCCCTCAGATAAAATGTCAATTTTTCGGCATTTAAAAAGGTTTCGGCGTATGGTGCAATAATATACACTGCTGCATACAAAATTAAGCCCCAGAACAGGCTTAATAAAAAAGACACTCCGATCTCTTCAGGGTACAGTTTTTCTTTCTGAACCAGTGCTGTTGTCAAACCCATTTCATTAAGCAGGATTGCAAAACTTACAAGTATGGTCACATAACGAACCATACCAAAATCTTGTGGGGCAAGAAGATTTATCAGGAAAAGCTGCGTGCCATACATTAACATGTGGCGAATCATTTTTCCGGCTAAAACAAACGTTCCGGATCGGAAAATTGCAGAATTTATCGAATCGGAATTATCACTTTTAATGCTGGACCCCATACTGAATTTCTATTCCAAATCTGACTGGATACAACTAATAATCTAAACCGGACATTCTAAGCCTGCGGGAATGTTCCATGGCACAGAACGGGTTTTATAGCTGCGATAGTGACACCTGTCTGCCGATACGGCCAAACTGATAAAAAGTCGTTATGGCAATGTCTGCCAAAAAGACTCGCGTAAAAGAATTACCCGGTTCTGGTAATAACAGGGAAAAATAGTTGTTCCTCAGGTTTATCTCCAGCACTTCCCTGATTTAATATTTTAACTGATACCGTTCTCCATTGCTGGTAACTGGAATGTTTTTAAATAAGCTTTTAGAAAACTCCTGTGATCTGCTCTGTAGTTTTTCCGGATTTCCCAGAATCTGCCCTGCACATAATTCTTTGGGTTCAACATTATTGCAAACAACCAGCATTTCTACAGTTGTATTTAGTTTTTGCGCAACGATATCCATATCATCCCCCTCTCTAGTTACATAATATTCAGAGTCTCTGGCCGGAATTGAATCGTAATAAAAAGCTACCCGACTATACAAACGCCCGGCAGTAAACGAATCACTTATATGGATAATTGTACCTGCCGGCAGAAGAAAACCGGATTTGTATGTACTTCTCAAAATTGAGGGGTTATGATACAAAAATTCATCCCTGGAAATACCCAGAACAGCACTTATTTCGGAAGCAGTCATGCTGTGTAAAAGTATGACATCTTTTCTATTGTACGGTTTTTCATATTCAACAGGACCGAAATAATGATATGCACTGTCTGCAGCATGTGATGCAGCTACAAAGCAGGAATAGAAGTTTTTTGAAGCAAACCGGAAAGTGGGACTGGAATATTCTTTTACAATAATACCAATATCTCTGGAGCCGGTCTGCTCAATAGCTTTCAATACCCCTGTAATTCCGTGATTGTATGCCGTAAGTGATAATGGCCACGATTGAAGAACTCCATAATTTCGTGCAAGAAGCCTTGCTGCTGCATAAGTTGATAATATCGGATCCTTTCTTTCATCAATGTAACGATTTACTGTAAGAAAAGCTTTTCCTGTAAGTGGCATGAACTGCCATATACCCGCCGCACCGACTTTCGAATACACATCATAATTAAATGAGGATTCCACGTGCGGAAGATAAGCCAGCTCAAGCGGAAGATCAAACGAACCAAGTATCAACTTTATAGTATCCAGATAAGCACCAGAACGTTTAAGACCATCAATAAAACGTTCCCTTTGCCCCTGTTGAAATCTGACACGTTTATGGGCATTCTCCAATGCTTCAGGCGGATATCCCAAATAGATCAACGCTATTTCCCAGGCAAGTTTATCCCATGAGGTTACCTCTTGTTTCTGTACCGCTTTAATTGCCCCAACAATTCTGTTTACTGGCTTAACAAGAAATTTATCCAGTGGTTTTCCGGTCAGATCACCCTTAATCACTTTCTGATAAACAATATCGGGATATTCACTATCGTGGATCAGTACTTCGTTTATAGAAACCTGAGTATAAATTTTTTTCCAGAAAGTTACATTTTGTTTGAGATTTTCGGGGACCGGGAAAATTGTATGATTATCTGAATCCGCTAAAGACAATAATGGGAAAAGTACACAGATCTGGAGTATGGATAAAGCAATTCCAGACTTCATTGAAGCTCCTGGATCTATTTGACACACCAATCATTTTTAGAATCTCCTGCCTGAACCCGTTAGGTTCAGGTTGCTAATCTGGATAAAGTGCAATTATCCTGCCATTTATGTATGAAATTTATTGAAATTCAAAACAGGAACAGAACAACCAGCCGGAGTCCGAACTCGGAGCCTCGGAGACGGAATTGATCCTGAATTCACATTCTCTCAATAGCAAACTGATAAGAGGCTATGCCGGCTGTTATCTTGCCAGCATAGTTTGGGTATTAATCATATTTCCATTTTTAAGTGAAACAAAGTAAAATCCGGATGTAAGATTCTTAAGCATGATTGTGTGTACACCAGCTTTAAGCCGACCGGTTTCCAGTCTTCGAACCAACATCCCCATGGGTGTATAAACAGACAGTTCAACTGATGAAGCTGTTTCAAGATTAAAAGCAACTTTATTGTTTATTACCTGAAATGAGCAGAATGAGCGATCTTTAACCCGGTTATTTTTAAAATCAGGACATATTGATGTTACATCTTCTTTCTTTACCAATCCAACATTCGATTCATTTGCCGCGCTCGACCATGCACTACCCTCTTCATTGAAATCAAAAAGCATATCATCATCAACCATAATATTATCAAAATAGATGGTTCCAGTATACGTTTCACCAGCAGCCCAGTATTGAAACAGGATCTCCTTGACTTCTGCAAGATCGCTGCTGTTTAAAGCCTGCTCTTCATATTTGAAGGCTTCTACAGGTATCGTAATCGTTTGCCAGATCCCCTGCTGGATTGTGGAAAGATCTATTGTGTGTTCCTGCGCCGGACTCCATTTGTAATCATTGGATACCTTGATCACCACAGGCATTTGAAGGTTGGTATTACTGCCCTTTTCCACTAAAAGTGAAAATGATACAGATTCTTTACCGTCAAAGTTTGCTGAAAATGAAGTCCCCAGTTCATTATATGCACCATTTTCCATATCCGGAGACGGCAGATCTGTAAGTACCAACTTCATGACATAATCGCCGCTCATCTCTTCAATAACAACATCCTTGATCATAATATCGTCTTTATGTTCGTTAAAAAGTGCTTCCAGAGCCGGAGCAGTTGTAAGATAGTTACCAAGCAGAGATCCGGAATCCGGTTCAGACATACACCAGCTCATTGCACCGGCGTAACCGTTATCGTATGCATACTTAAAAGCATCGGTGATAGTTTTTGATGTCTTAAGCGACTGATTGCTGCCTGGCCCTGTCATACTTGTACTCCAGCTTTTTGCCGGAAACTCTCCGATAAGAACCGGGCGATCCATTCCCCAGTATGATGCAGGATTGTGAAATGGTGACTTTTCCTGACCTGCCCACTCCGGATAGTAATGGACCATGTAAAAATCCAGATACCCGTCTTCATCACCACCAGCAGCAATAAGAGACTCATCACTGTATTCTCCTGTATAACCGGTTTCAGCAATACCGGTTGAAGCCATTTTCATCGAGTTACGATGAACAAACCCTGCTATTATATTTGTAATACGCAAGATATCATTCTGAGATATTTTTTCCATGACATGCCTCCAGTTAGCCGACGCGAGCATACCCTCCGGTTCATTAAAAACTTCCCAGCACATGACAGCCGGATGACTTCCGACAGCTTCCATTATTGGTTTTAACCCGTTTTCGAGATAAGTATCAAGATTGGACGGTTCAGTTAAAAACTTATGATTAGCTTCCAGATTATAATCACTGTAGTCTGTTTTTCCGGCACCATCACCCGGTACAAGCATATCAAAAGAAAAAAGGCACATTGATACAACGACCCCATAGGCATATGCAGTATCGAGTCCGGCTTTCATATTTTCGATTGTTTTCGAACCCAAACCGGTTACCTTACCATCAGAATCAATTTTTGGACAGTTTGAGGCATCTGTATGAAGCCACCAGCGCAGACAATTACCTCCTGCTTTTCGAATCTGTTTCACTTTCGAGGCAAACAGGTTCATATCCGCTTTGCTGTCGCCCACATCTCGCCCGAAAGTATTATTCGAGAGCCATGCGATATTCATACCTGAAAGAAACACCTTTTTACCATTGATCACCGCCCAGTTTCCATCCATTGAATCCCGGACTGTTTGTGGTTGCACGGCAAAACTGTTTGTAAGCAATCCGGAAATGATCGTTAGCAGTATCACATTCTTGAACTTCATCAGACCTCCTGTTAATAATAGGGAATTTTCCGACATTGATGCAGAATAATATATACAATATAACCGTTTAATTGGTGATAAAGCTATCCATTCAGTTCATATGTCCATAAAGAAGTGTTGGCGTTTATGCCAACGATATAAAAGATTTACCTGGAATTTGGGGGACGGACTACTTTTTTGTTCTTTTAAAACAACATTTTTACACCATATAAGCAACCAAGACAGTTTACCGGATCGATAAAATCGGTTTATTGTACCCGTTCAGTGGAATAATAACAAAAAGATAGTCCGTCACTTCGTTCCCGTTTTGGAATATCTTTTGCTTTCAGAATAGATCAAATTACCTTGCTGCATTTTCACCTGATTTGAGGAGGAACTTATGGTCAAAATCAAAAAAGCAATGACAGGGTTTTGTCTGGTTACAATAGTGTTTATCTCACTGTCGCAGACTCAGGAAGCGCATGAATCAAAAATCAGGGCCGCACAAAATCCTATTGCAGACCGTACCTTCTTTGGGATACAAAATTATACCGGTTTTGGTATTGGACCAAACGACAGAGTAAATAACATTTTAAACATTCAACCGGTTGTTGTATTCCCGTTAGGCTCCTCCTGGAACTTGACAACCCGCCTCATTTTGCCACTGTCTTATCAGCCGGACATTTTTAGCAGCAGTGGTGGTAATTTCGGCTTAGGCGACGTAACAACTGCATTTTATTTTAATCAACGAACCTATCAACCGTTTGTCTGGGGGATCGGTCCCACATTTCTTTTTCCTACTGCAACCGATAATGCACTTGGAGCAGATAAATGGGGTGTAGGAGCATCTGTTATAGCCGAGTATAATAAAGATAATTGGCTGGCTGGTATAATTTTAAATAATACCTGGTCTTTTGCCGGATTGGATAACAGGCCAGATATCAATCTTTTCACCATGCAGCCTTTCATTAATTTCATCATTCCAAATACGAATGGACTAACAGTAATCACCTCACCCGTTATTACCGCAAACTGGGAAATTGATGATGATCGTTGGACTGTACCACTTGGCGGAGGTTTGGGCTATCTTTTTCAATTTGGAAATTGGTCAACATTCCTGACAGTTCAGGGTTATGGGAATGTAACATCACCAGCTTACAGTCCAGACTGGAATCTAATTGCTACAGCTCAATTACTGTTTCCCAAAAAATAATATTAAATAAACTAAAAGGTGGATATATGGAATCAGGTAAACAGTTATTAGCAGAATTTGTAGGTACATTCTGGCTGGTATTTGGAGGCTTGGGCGCTGCCATATTAGCCGCAAATGATCCAGATCTTAAATTAGGTGTAACAGGAGTTGCTCTTGCATTTGGCCTCACACTTTTAACCATGGCTTATGTAATTGGACCAATTAGTGGCTGTCATATAAATCCGGCTGTTACGATTGGGCTATGGGCTGGTGGAAGATTTCCTGGAAGGAAAATAGTTCCATATATAATTGCACAAATATTGGGTGGAATAGCTGGTGCCGGTATAGCTTATGCAATTGCATCAGGAAAAGCTGGATTCGATATTTCTACTGGCCCGGGTGCTAATGGTTATGGAATCCATTCACCGTCGGGATATTCAATGTGGGCTGGTTTTCTTGTTGAAGTTGTGTTGACTCTTGGTTTTGTATTTATAGTTTTGGGTTCAACAGATATTCGTGTTCCCAAAGGGTTTGGCCCAATACCCGTTGGGCTTGCATTGACGCTGGTTCATTTGATCGGCATACCTGTAACAAACATGTCTGTAAACCCGGCTCGCAGTCTGGGACCGGCTGTATTTGCAGGTGGATGGGCTTTAAGTCAATTATGGCTGTTTTGGTTGGCACCTTTGACAGGAGCAATTATTTCAGGATTAATTTATCGGTTTACCCCTTTAAAAGGCGGAGAAGCACTTTTAGCATTGGAAAAGTAACGAACAGGTTCAAAATCGCTGTATTACATAATTTTTGATATACATTTGGTGTGAATGCTTTAACCCCGGATTTAGTAAAAAAACTATTAAAAGATTTCTGTATTGATTGTTTACTAAAACCTGAATGGTCACAGTTCTTGCAAGAATCTTTTCACGGGCACTGACATTGAGGGCTGGTTTAAGAAACAAAAGAAGTGCTTGAAAACATTTGATCATGGGAGGTGGTTCAGGTGTCTTTACAATCACAAATCGTTTTCTGTACCGGGAACCGTTTCTGCAAACTCATCAATAGTTAATCATGTCATCATCCAGACTAGAATAACCGCTGTTAATTTTTTTGACAAAGAGATGAATTATGAAAAGAATGTTTTGTTTAATATGCCTGATATCCAGTTTATCTGTATTTGGTAATAATTACCGGTCTAAACTTATGAATATGAAAAATGAATTGTTCAAAAATAAAAACGTTTCACATGCCCACAAACATAAGAAACATGCTTATTTAATGACAGATGATACATTCCGTTTTTTTATATCAGAATTGAAAAATACCTGGCCTGATTACGAAAAATATAAAGTTTACCTGAAATATCTTGTAAAATATGATCTTACTGTAAAACAATTGGTAAAGATATCTTCCCTTATAACCTTTGATAAAGATAAAATTGAAACGATATCCCTTTTATATCCCTGCGTTACTGACAAAGAAAATGCAATTGAACTGGTAAATGCTGTTAATGATAAAGACTCATTAATAAAAATACTAAAGCAAAAATAGATTTATTTTAATCAGGGGAAATAACTTAATGTTTCATCTGGAGCGCTGCCAATCAGGAAAAACTGGCCATCTTTATACCATCCCTGAATAAAAACAGGCAGGTGAATACAGTATCTTTGTTAAATAAACATCAATACTAGTGGTTTACAGTAAGGTCCTTTTTGAAAATCCGTTTAATTGTAAAGCGGATGTCGTATTGCTGAAAAGTATCAAAATGGAGCATGAGATCTGTCTTATGAAGATTACCCCTCAAGGATCTGTCTGGAATTAAGC
>DATGNN010000426.1:0-4315 GCA_035306725.1 Chitinispirillaceae bacterium
TTATTTCACTATCTGTTGCTGCCAAAGATTCTCGTGACCGTGGAAGACCTTCATCATGGTCTTCTGCAATAGACAAAATAACCTCCGGATCTGATGAGGAGAGTGGAACAAAAAGACTCTTAATTGTGTGTGCAGGTAATACAGAAACCAAAGATAGGATCTATTACCCTGAGCAAAATATGATTGATGGTATACATGATCCTGCACAAGCCTGGAATGCACTCTGTATTGGAGCATACACTCAAAAAGTTACCATAAATACCCTTATAAATCCTGGTCTCGTGCCCATTGCACCTGCAGGGGATATCAATCCTGCAAGTACGACATCGCATGTTTGGGATAGACAATGGCCAACAAAACCAGATGTCGTATTCGAAGGTGGGAATTGGGCAAGGGATGCATATAATTCACCAATTGGTGGAGATCCAGATGAAATAAGACTTCTTACAACCAATAACGAATTTATAAATAACTATTTCACGATCACCGGTGATACAAGTGCTGCAACAGCTCAAGTTGCAAGAATAGCCGCAATTATTCAGAAAACCTATCCTGATTTATGGCCAGAGACAATCCGTGCACTCATAGTTCATTCTGCGGAATGGACTCCTGCCATGTTGCGACGTTGGCATCTTGAGCCACCACCAAAAAAAATAAAAAAAACTGATATAGAAAACTTAATCAGGTATTGTGGTTTTGGTGTTCCTGATATTACTAAGGCATTACATTGTGCCGAAAATAGTCTCAATCTGGTTGTTCAAAGCTCGGTATATCCTTACGAAGAGAATAAAAAAATGCGAGATATGAATTTACATGAAATACCCTGGCCAGAAGATATTCTCAGAGATCTTGGTGAAACACCGGTAACATTGCGGGTTACACTCTCATATTTTATTGAACCTAATCCTGGTGAAAGGGGCTGGAAAAAACGGCATAATTATCAATCACACGGATTACGTTTTGACATACAAACACCATTCGAAACACGTGACCAGTTTCGCTCTCGGATCAATAATCGTGTGCGTGAGGAAGAAGATAGTACTACAACTCACACCAGTGGCGATTCCAGTGAATGGCTTTTGGGAGATCGATTACGCCATAAAGGGTCATTACATTCAGATATTTGGCAAGGAACAGCCATTGATTTGGCATCGCGTAAACATATTGGTATATATCCGGTGGTGGGGTGGTGGCGTGAATATACTTTTCACAAAAAATGGAACAATGAAGCCAGGTATGCTCTTATCGTAAGTATTTCTACTCCTGCGGAAAATGTTCAGCTTTATACTGCGATTGCAAATCGGATTGGTATACAAATTACTGTTTAAATTTCAAAGCCTGAATCTTACATGGAAAGAAAATACCATTCACTTACTTTTGGAAACCACCCATTAGTGGATTATATGAGTTAGTTTTGCTGAGTCTATTTCTACACATGAGATAGCTTCAATCTCTTTATATACAGAACTTGTAGCAAATGTGTCCCACCTTGTTTTTTGTTGAATTGTAAACACCCAGTCTTACTTAATTGAGTTTTTTTCACCTATCTCCGCAGCACCCACAATCTCCATCAACTTCCCATAACTCTTCACAACATCATATCTTACATTCTTATGTGCAATTTTCTTATTAATCTCAAAAAAGAAACGCCGGGCACACTCGATTTTTGTAAGTTCTATCTGCTTTAGGTCCATGGAGGACATAGAGCCCTTTGTTTCAGCCACAAAATAGATATGTTTTACCGTACCTTCTTTGAATGAAATAGCCCAGTCCGGGTTATAATCACCAACTGGAGTAGGTATAAAGAATCCGCGAGGTAATTTCGCATAAACAACTACTTCGGTGCTGGTGTCCAGTTCTTCAACAAAGGTACGTTCGATTTTTGAATCTGTGACTACATAATCATAAATATGTTTCTTTAGTTTTGATCCGGCTTTGCTGAAATCCTGTCTTGCTTGATTATCTGTAAAAATTGCATTATCAAAAGTATCGGCAATAGCGTCGTAGCTGAGATGTTCAATGACCATCGTTGCTTTCTGCTCATTTATAATTCTTGACGCCTCAGCAATAAAACTTTCCGGGTTTTGTTTGAACTGGCCAAAAACAACCGCATCTATTCCAGTAAGAATTGATGATACGGTTTTTCGCGTAAGCTTCACATTTTCACAGATTTTTCCTATAAGATCATATGGCACTGCAGAATGAACTGATTTTTTTTCGTACTCCGTTTTATTGGTTCGCACCTGAAAACTGGAACCAGATGTCATTTCATCATAATCGATAGAATCTTTCTGGTTACCTTCTATGATGGTATACATCAATGGGGTAACGCGAAGATCTTTATCAAGAGCTTTTATACACTTTTTGATAAGTTCACTGCTGTCAAAATGAACACTGTATACTGCTTTTTTATTAATTCGGTTCCACAGTTCTTTAAACTCTTCTTTATTAAAATTATCATTAAGCAGATTCATTTTTATGTCGCGATCATTTTCAATATCTGGAAGTTTTGCTTCTGAATATACTGAATCGATTAATTGATAAATCTGCTCTGAATATTCATGGAGCTCTGCTGGCAGCGGCGCAAGAGTGCCATCCCTGAGAGCATCAAAGTAGTTATTATTGATATGATCAAAATCATCGGTATAATCGTTTTTAAGCAGATACTTATAGATCTGTTTTGCCATAACAGCATCAACTTCAAGAAATCCCTTTTCAGTTACCAGTTGTTTCCCTTTAAAGTAATCTTCATTGGCAAAACGCGGGCGTTCCGAAAGAGATTCACTGATATCACGCTGAAGACCGGCAACAAAATCTTTATAACTTTCACTGGCAACAACGGTGAGAATATTGGTCTGATGTACCGTTGTCGCGTTATCCCGGCGTTCACCAAAGCGGTTAACGGCAATACGAAGACCACGACCAACTTCCTGACGGCGGGAGATGGTGTTATCACTATGCTTGAGAGTGCAAATTACAAAAACATTGGGGTTATCCCAGCCCTCCCGAAGGGCCGAATGTGAGAATATAAACCTCACCGGTTCTTCAAATGAAAGCAGACGTTCTTTATCTTTTAAAATAAGATCGTATGCATCAACATCATCGGTTTCTGTTGATCTGGCAGCAGTTGATGGATCAATCATGCGTTTTGATTTCTTATCAATAGAGAAATATCCGTTATGCGTTTTTGGTGGATCAATTCCATCCAGATATGTTTTGTATTCAGGTTTATCAATAAGGCCAAGTTCATTTAATACATCTATATACTCTTCCTCAAAAATTCTTGCGTATTCACCCTTCTCCTCTTCATCTTTATTATAAACGCGGTATTTGGCTACTTCATCGATGAAGAATAGGGTTAAGACTTTGATCCCCTGGTTAAAAAGTACTTGTTCCTTCTCGAAGTGAGCCTTAATTGCCTCACGTATTTGAATCCTTCGCAAAGTAGATTCAGTTACATCACCAGTTGCCTCACCAGCGTAGATTTCTTTACCATTGGTGAATGTCACCGTATCCGTTATTGCATTAATATCCGATATTACAAAGCCACGATATTGATCAAGTCCTCCGGAGAGATCGAACAGATTATCTCCTTTAGAAAATTTCCGTAGTTTTCGTACAATCCCATTGTTTTGCTTTATCTCAAATTCAACACGGGCAACCGGTGCAACTTTTGAAATTTCGATTGACTCCAGATAGAGATATGCATTTGTTCCACTCAGCCCTTTAACAGAAATACCCCTGACAGCAATTTTTTTCACCAGTTTCTGATTATAAGCATCAAGAGCATCCAAACGGTGAACCTTATTGTGGGTGGTTTTATGTGTTGCTGAATACCGGAGTATCATGAGTGGATTGAATTCAACCAGTGATTCCAATGTTTTTCCACCCTCCATTTTTTGGGGTTCATCCAGAATTAGAATCGGATGGTTTGCTTTTATTATGTTAATTGGTTTACGACTCTGAAACTCATCCAGACCCACCATTTCAGTACTGCCATCGGGCCTTTTGCGAGGAGTTCCATAGATTCTTCTTGCATCTGCCCCTCTAGCATTAAATGCCTGCACATTGATGATCATGACATTTATGCCACCATCAGATGAAAAGCTTTCAAGATTGTGGAGTTGCTTTGAGTTGTAAATGAAAAACTTCGCTTGTTTACTGTAGGCTTCCTGAAAGTGTTCCTGTGTGATCTGCAGCGATTTCTTAACACCTTCACGAATAGCGATACTGGGCACTACGATAATGAATTTGCTCCACCCGTAACGGCGATTCAGCTCAAAGATCGTTTTGGTGTACACATAGGTTTTACCGG
>DATGNN010000427.1:0-8325 GCA_035306725.1 Chitinispirillaceae bacterium
CCCGACCCCGATTGGGGACAGGAAGAATACTCTGATCCGGGTAAAAAAACCTGGTAAGAGGGAAAGTTTATATATATATTTATCGGTTTTGATGAAAAAAAATACCTCAAATATACCAGAACTCTTCAGGTTTTTTAAAAAAACCAGTACATCTTCTATACCTGAAATTCAGCCTTTAAAAAATAGTTTTACTCAAAAAATACTTTTTATAATATTCCAGGAGTTCCAGAGTGGATGATAAACTGATTGTTTCAATGTTGTTTAGTGTCGTCGGAGGCCTGGGAATTTTCCTTTTAGGCATGAGAAATATGTCTGATGGACTTCAGGCTGTTGCCGGTGACCGATTGCGAAAACTTATCGGGATTGTTACACATAATCGGTTACTGGCTACAGGGGTGGGAACACTGGTGACATGTGTAATTCAATCCAGTTCCATTACCTCTGTCATGACTGTTGGTTTCGTAAATTCAGGCCTGATGACACTCAAGCAGGCTATTGGTGTAATCATGGGAGCCAACATAGGTACGACAATTACAGGGTGGATTTTAGTTCTCTCGGTAGATAAATATGGTCTTCCACTGCTTGGTACTGCTGCATTTGCTTTTCTGTTTTCAAAAAATGAAAAGATCCGGTATCTGGGAATGTCTTTAATGGGCATAGGGATGATCTTTTTTGGGCTTGAATTAATGAAAAATGGTTTTAAACCGATAAGGAGTATTCCCGAATTCGAGCAGTGGTTTCACATGTTTGCAGCCGATACATATTTTGGAGTACTGAAATGTGTTTTGGTTGGATGTGTTCTTACCCTTATTGTACAGTCTTCATCTGCAACTCTTGGTGTTACAATGGGGTTGGCATCAACCGGGGTAATTAATTTTGAGACTGCGGCAGCGCTGGTTCTTGGAGAAAATATTGGCACAACCATTACTGCTTATCTGGCATCTTTAGGAACAACCACAAATGCCAAAAGGGCAGCTTATGCACACATAACTTTCAATCTGCTTGGAGTATTGTGGATTACTGCTATTTTCAGTTTTTACCTTGTTTTAATCAGAAAAATCTTGGGTGTAGATCCAAACACCATGATCAGTGCTGATGGCAACATTACATTCCCATATATTCAGACAGGAATTGCGGCGGTTCATACTGTTTTTAATGTTGCAAATACCATCATTTTTCTGCCATTTGTTTCTATACTGGCGAATTTTTTGATAAAGGTTGTACCGGACAAACCGTTCAAGGAACCTCCAAAACTGACTCACCTTGATGTGCTTATGATAGATACTCCAATGATGGCTATAGAGCAGTCGCGTAAAGAAATAATTGTCATGTCTGAACATGACAGGAAAATGATTGATTTCCTCAAAGAAATCTTGACATCAGAGAAGGCGGAACTCAATCTGGTAAAAAAGATTTTTCACCGTGAAGAAGTTCTGGATATCATACAAAAAGAGATAACCACTTTTTTGACCGAGTTGCTTTCGGGTGAAGTTCCGCCCAGTCTTTCTGATCAGGCCAGAAAACAGATGCGACTTGCTGATGAATATGAGACGATAAGTGATTATATAACCACTATTTTGAAACTTTACCTTAAGGTAAACAATGAAGGAATTGTGATCCCGGAATCCATGAAAAAGGATCTCATAGAGCTGCATGGTATGGTATCATCCTATTTTGATATGGTTAACAATGCTTATCTGACTCTGGACCGTAACATTACTACCAAAGCTAATCCCCGGGGTGATGAGATTACGCATAGATTCAGGGATTTCAGAAGCAGGCATCTTGCGCGTCTTTCTGAATGCAGACTTGAACCTCTGTTAAGTACTGCCTATGCAGATATGCTGAACAGTTATCGCAGAGTCAAGGACCATCTGGTCAATATTGCCGAGGTTATTGCCGGAGAAAAATAGAATCAAAGAACAGGGGAATCTATACTTGTAATGCAGTTAGACCAGATGGACTTTCACAGGAACAGTTTTATCCTGTTTCCTGAATCTAAAAAAGGTGAAAAACACGAGACATTTCTTGTTGCAAGAGAATTTCAAAATCCTCGTCTTTTTTGTTCCTGCAGCAAAGGGAAATATGCAGACTGCCCAAATGCAAAAAAACTGCTTTCCATATTCGAATATCTCAAAGAGACCGGAAACGGGAAATCTCCTTTTGATCTGTTTCAGAACAGTTTTTTTCTGCATTTACTGAATAATGTTATCCGTTTTCAGACAAATTCTGTAGAATTGATCAAAATCGATGCTGAATCAGCGGATAAGGATAATTCTGTCAGGATTTCGGGGGTAAAGGATGCAACTCTTGCGATATATTACTCTGAAGGACCGGACCGGGATCGTTTCATAAGCCGCATCTCTACTGAATATCCTTCAAGATATCTCCTTATGAATAAAGCTGTAGAGTTTCTTCAGACAGACCATGAGCGTGCCTTGATTGCGGCCGGACACAAAACGGAGCGTCAGAAAAATGAAGGCAGCTTCTGGTACAGGCTGGCATATCACATGTATCGTGAATGGGATTCCGATTCAATTGAGATCCAATTTTTTGTAAACAATGACAGAAAACCATGTTTGCGCTTTATGAACGAATCTGCCCGACTTATTGATATAATTATTCCACAGAAGGCAGTTCCTGCAATACTGGATTTTTTACAAAAAGAAAAACCGGATCTGTTAAGCAATTACAAAACAGAGCAGAATTGTGAACTGTTATTTTCCTTTTGCCCTGGAAAAAAGGAAAATATTGATGTCATTCCAGTTATAAGATCTCTTGCGGACAAGAGAGAAGTAAATTATGAAATTGATCCGGAACTTGTTTTTGAGTCGGTAATTCTGATCCCCCGGATCAGGACATTGTGTTTCATGACTTTGGCAAGTGTGAAACTTCTGGCAACAGGCTGGGGTCGGCCAAAACAGATTCAGTCCAGTGAATTTTCTGCTTTTCTGGAAAAAAATGAAAGTGTCTTTTCGATAGGAAGTAAACAGGGGACAACTGAAATTGTAGATCTGTTTTCAAATGAGGGAGCTGATGATTATAAACGGATCGCAGAGCCGTCAATTGTTTCAGAATTTGACCGCATTGAACTGAAACCACAAAAAGTGGAACAAGAGTTGTGTACACTTGAAGTAATTTACTGTGCTGGTAAAAACAGGGTAGCTCTTTCCCAAATAAAAGAGGCACAACAAGAACGTAACAGATTTCTTTTTGATGGAAAAGTGATCTACGACTTCAAGAGTAAAAAGATAGAATCATCTCTTGTAAGTGCACGTAAGACTTCGAAGCAGGGCACTATTACTCTTTCGCGCTCAGCCCTGCTTCAGTTCAGAAATACACCCATTTCAACCCGAATCACAGGTGAAGAGAAGCTTGCATCAAAAATAAGGCAGATGCTCAAATTCAGCCCGCTTAAAGATCTCAAACCACTTAAAGATGTTAAATGTACTCTTCGTGATTACCAGATAAAGGGTGTTCAATGGCTTCTGTTTCTATATGATAATTCGTTTGGAGGGCTGCTTTGTGATGACATGGGACTTGGGAAAACAATACAGGTTATCGCTTTTCTTTCTGCAATAAAACAGCAGCGTGACAGCAATGTAAAGTTTTGTATTGTCGCGCCAACTTCGGTTATGAGTCATTGGGAAAATCTTTTCGGGATGTTTTCACCTTCATTGGTTATACAGACTTATCACGCACCACAGAGAAAAGAGGTTTTGTCAAAAAACTATGATATTCTGCTTACTTCATATGGTATTCTTCGTAATGATAGTGAAATACTTTCCTCGGTGCCATTTGATGTTGCGGTATTTGACGAAGTCCAGAATCTTAAAAACAAGGAAACAGTAGCTTGGCAGTGTGCTTTTGAGATCAATTCAAAAATAAAAATTGGCCTTACAGGTACGCCGATAGAAAACAGTCTTTCGGATTTACGGTCACTTCTTGATTTAACTCTGCCAGGTTTGTTTGAAAATGAATTTCCGGATAATGAGCAGTTTCTGGCAGCCCTTGAAACAGGAAGTGTATCTTTACAAAAAGCACGTCTTCACAGGTTGACAGCTCCATTTATCATGAGACGGCTTAAAGGGTCGGTTCTGAATGAACTTCCCCCAAAGATTGAAGATATTCGTCAGTGTTCCTTAACTTATCATCAAAAAGAACTGTATCGGAAAGCTGTCGAGGAGAAGGGAAAAAAGTTCATTGAAATCCTGAAGGATGATGAAAAGCCGGTACCTTATATGCACATTTTTTCACTGCTCTCTTATCTTAAGCAGGTGTGTGATCACCCTGCTCTTGCCCTTAAAAAAGTGGATGAATATGATCTGTATGATTGTGGAAAGTGGGAACTTTTTACGGAATTGCTCGAAGAGTCTTTGAATTCCGGATTGAAGGTAGTGGTATTTTCGCAGTTTCTTGGCATGATTGAGATAATAAAAAAATATTGCGAATCAATTTCAACCGGTTATGTAAGTCTGACAGGGTCAACGAGAAACAGGGGATCTGTAATAAGAAAATTTTCTGAGGACACTAATTGCAAGGTGTTTGTTGGCAGTCTTAAAGCTGGCGGGGTTGGTATTGATCTTGTTTGTGCGTCTGTAGTGATTCATTATGACAGATGGTGGAATTCGGCAAAAGAGGATCAGGCAACCGATCGGGTGCACAGGATAGGGCAAAGAAGGGGAGTTCAGGTTTTTAAGCTTGTTACCAAAAATTCGATTGAAGAGCGGATTGCGTCAATTATCGACAGAAAAAAGGATCTGATTGAAAATGCGCTGACTGAGGATTCTCCGGATACGCTAAAAAGTTTCTCACGCAAAGAGTTACTCGAAATATTGAATACGTAAGCAGTACCCTGGTGATGAAAAATTTCATTGTTGGATGATAGTCATTATTCCGGTTTGAGTATTCTGAGAAGTTCCAGACCCTTCTTGTCATCTTTTATTCTTTTTGCATCAACATTTAAAAGTTCCAGAATAACTGCTTCAGTTATCAACCAGCAATCCAGTCCAAGTCTGGGGCATCCAACAAGTGGTTCAGTTCCTTTGCCTATTGATGCATGCATATGGAGTTCAGGCAGATTTTGTTCATTCTCGAAAAGGGTTCCAATTGCGGCAATTTCACGCGCATCTGAAAAACTTTCTACTAAGGGGTCCGGGGGTAACTGTTTGTCATTTTTGGGGCCAACGACAACCTTGCCGTTTTTTACCCCTCCAATCACCCAGACTATTCCGGAATGAATATTTTCGTTTTGGGCTACTTTTTCTATTTCGTTATAAATAGAATCACCCTCTTCAAATTGAAGCACAAATGTACGTCCGATAGATCCTTTTGAATATTTCATGAACAAAAAATAGTTTGATTACCAGGAATTTCAAAAAATTTAACCTGAATCTTCTCTATTCAGGTCACAGTGTACTGGCTTTTAAGAGTTTTAATCACAGAGGGCACAGGTGTAAAATATTTTAATATTTATAGACTCTGTCATTTTCTCCCTGTATCCCTTTCCTGACTATATATTTTTTCTCTCTTTTTCCTGCCTCTGCGTCCTTTGCGCTCTCTGCGTTTTATTATCTCATTATTCTCTTTTTTCAGACCTTATCATTTTCCAATCACATTCTTCCGCCACTGTGTTTCTCTGTGTCCTCTGTGGTTAACTTTCTCTCCAGTATCTTTTTCCTGCCTCTGTGTCCTCTGCGCTCTCTGCGTTTTATTATCTCTTTATTCTCTTTTTCCTGATCCCACCATTATCAATACAAAGGTTTAACCGTAAAGGCTTCACGTACACAGCGCCATTTCTCTTCTGGTCTTCCGATGGTTGTCATGGTTCCGTTTATGATATCATCATTAATTTTGCCAGTAAACCGAACCGGTCTGGATTGTTTGTCTATAAGCAGTTTCATTCTGATTTCAACTGTATTACCTTTAATTTTGCATCTTTTGACTGGAGATTTTTCCGGAGAGATAAATTCAGCTATTGTTTCCTGAAAATGTTGTTTGATTCCCATAGAAAAATTAAAACCGCCATAAGTTTTTGGTATTTTTCCGTGCCATATACCTGAAATATTAGCAGGAATTGTCCAGAAGAAAAGAGTGTGATTACCTTTTTCAATCCGTTTCTCTGCGCGCCATTTTTCCATATGAAAATCGTGGGATACGATTCGTGTTCCGGGTTGAAGTTCATCAAGCAGTTTTGCACGAAGTTTTATATTCACATTAGATAATAAATAGAGAGTAACTACTGTTGCATTTTTGATATCACTTTTAAAAAAACTTTGATTCAGAAATGAGATGTTTTCATTGAGGCCTGCTTTTTTTGCATTATCCCTGCTTTCTTTGATTCGTCGGGGGTCCAGATCTATTCCTACTGCCCTGGCGCCGCATTTTTTGGCTGCAGTGATTGCAATCCGCCCATCACCACACCCCAGATCGTAAACCGTATCATTTTTGCCAACATGTGCCATTGCAAGCATCTCATCAACAATATTTAATGGTGTAGGAACAAATGGTACATCAATTTCACATCTTATAAAATCATTGCCTGAAGGAATGAGTGTTATTGTTTTATCTGTAATTTTATTCATTCACACCTCTTTTTCAGTTGTTATCTATTGCAACCAGTATACCAGAGAATTTCAATTTTTTATGTAATCAGGATATATTTTAGGCATGAACCGTTATGCCAATGTTCTCGGAGCAGACTAACTTAAAGGAGTTGTCTGTTTTATGATTTATTAGAGACTTAAGGGGGATATGAAGAATGTTCAGGAAAAAAAAATCTTGGTTTTACCCAACTGTTAAAGTTTTTATAATGCTTCGGATTATCTACAGTTTTGCATCTTTTTTTTTGAAATCTGCTGAAAAACAGGCAAACGGTGATAAAAAAAAGAAGATTGAAAAGAAAAAGGATTAAGTTAGTATTGACTCTCGGTTATAGTAAAAAAATATGAATATTAATGTAAGCCGGGTGCAGTGTGTTCTGCTGACTCTCTTTGTGATGGAGGTGGGCCTGGTTTAGACGGGCAGGCGTAGAAACCAAACCACCTGGAGCTGCTTTTGCCAAAAGCAAAGGGGCAGAATCGTTCATAGTGAAAACTGAACATAAACCTTGTTTAAGCAAGGGAGGAGTGTTTGGTAGACGCAAGGCCAGGGCAATAGCAAACAATAAGAGCCGTATAAATCGAGAGGTTCACGTATGGTTCTGTGAAGGATTGAGGGTGAAATTCCCTCGGTTTACTCGACCAAGATTGTCTAAAAAAAGTTGTAAAAAACTACACCTTTTTCTTTTCTTTTCGTAATGCTCGTATTTCTTTCAAGCTCAAACCAGTGATTTCATGGATAAAACTGTTATCCATACTTTTTTCTATAAGCTTAAGGGCATTTTCTATTTTATTTTTCTCGATACCTTTCTCGATACCTTTCTCGATACCTCTTTCGATACCCTTTTCCAATATCTGTTTTTCATGTCTTTTAACTGCTGTTTCCCACATACCCGTTACCTCCATTAAATCTTCAACTGAATTTATTACTGTCACTTTTTTATCTATTTTCTGTGTTTTTCGCATTCGTTCAAATATCGCATCAACTATACGTGCCCCTTCATCTTTTATTACGGATGACAACAGTGATACAAGCTCTTTGCGATTTGCTTTTATCTCTTCCGGTGTACTGTTTTCTACATAAAATAGTAAAAACTGAGTGTAATGTTGAGAACCGCAGACGTTTGGTTCGATTGATTTTCTGATTTTTCTATAAACTGGAACTATTCACAGTTTGCCACACGCCCAAAATATCAATTTCTTGTTCTATTCCTTTTTCGGATTTCGTATTTTTAATTTTTTCTGCTTGTTTTCCTGTTTTTTCTTTGTTTTTGTTTCGAATTTCGTTTTTAGGATTTCGAATTTTCCTGATCGTTCTGTTTCGTATTTCGTGTTTAGGATTTCGAATTTTTAATTGTTACTGCGTGGGGCGTGTGTGCTCGGCAGCCCAAATGATTCTCTGTAAATTCATTGTTCTTATATTAAAGAGTTATAAAGAGTGGTAGTAAAAATTATTGTACGGGCTTTCGCGCCCGGACGACGAGTTCCTTTTTCCAGGGCAAAAAAGGAACCAAAATGCCCTGGGAGCGGCCATGTTTCGCTTATCACCTGCAAACAAAACAGTAAGTAAAGCTTTTATGGTTTAAAACAGAAAGCGTCTTTTAAACTCGCCCGCTCTGAAGACATTTTATAAACTCGTTTAATAAGTAAATGTAGATAGCGGGACTCGAACAATAAAAGCCGCTTTCCTTAAGTGCAGGTGCTGCTCAACATAACGGCCGCGGAG
>DATGNN010000428.1:0-5831 GCA_035306725.1 Chitinispirillaceae bacterium
TGGATGCCCTGAGACCAAGGACATCTATTATAACACTATCCAGCTCCTGAGCTGCATAATCAAGAGGTACTTCATAGATATCTGGCATATCCATTGATTCTATCACAGCTTCTTCATCTACATTACAAAAAAGCGAAATCTTCTTTCTGACATCCTTATCCAGATGTTTTTCAGTTCTGCAGATAAGTATATCCGGTATAATACCGATTTCCCGAAGACGGCCAACAGAATGTTGTGTAGGTTTTGTTTTAACCTCTCCTGCTTTATGTAAGTATGGAATCAATGTGACATGAATGAAAAGAACATTGTTGCGTCCTTCCTGAATTCTGAACTGACGCAGCGCTTCAAGATATGGGAGACTTTCAATATCACCCACAGTTCCGCCAATTTCACTTATTACTACATCTATTTGGGGTGTTACCACAGAACGTATACTGTTGCAGATCTCGGTGGTTACATGAGGCACAACCTGTACAGTCCCTCCCAGATAATCACCTCTGCGCTCTTTTTTGATAATGGTATCGTAGATCTGACCTGAGGTATAGTTACAGTTACGGCTGGTATTGATTCCGGTAAATCTTTCGTAATGTCCTAAATCCAGATCTGTCTCCGCTCCATCATCAGTAACAAATACTTCTCCATGTTGATATGGGTTCATTGTACCCGGATCTACATTAAGATAAGGATCGAATTTCTGGTTAACAACACGCAGGCCTCTTGATTTCAGTAATAACCCGATAGAGGACGCTGCAATACCTTTACCTAAAGATGAAACGACTCCACCTGTTACGAAAATAAATTTTGCCATAAAAACTCCGGCATAACAGATTCTAAAAATACGAAGGGCGCATCATTGTGCGCCCTTTTTTCATTCAGTTCCAGAACATTCTCCGTATATGCAGATCCTCAAGAGATCTGCTGCTTTTATTTCGGTTTTTATCATTATATTCCTGGATGGATTTAACCTGGAAACCTGTGTTTTCAAGGGAATCCATACCGCTTATAGCCGCCTGGGCACCCTCAAGGGTAGTGATATATGTAATGCCCTGAGAAACTGCAGCACTCCTGATCGGTTTTGAATCAATTTTGGATTTGCTTCCGGCAGGAACATTAATGACAAGATTAATATTGCCGCCTTTGATCAGATCTATGATATCAGGTTTCCCTTCACCAATTTTCGGGACCATTTTTACGTTAATTCCATTGGAACTTAAAACTCTCCATGTGCCTTCAGATGCGTAGATTTTGAATCCCAGGGCAGCTATTGTTTTTACCATGAATATTATATTACGCCGCATACTGTTTTTTACGCTGATAAAAACAGCTCCGGACCGGGGCAGTATATTTCCTGCGGCTTCCTGAGATTTTGCAAATGCAAGACCGAAATATTTATCAAGCCCCATTACCTCCCCGGTTGATTTCATTTCCGGTCCAAGTATGGTATCGGCACCGGGAAATTTTCTGAACGGAAGTACGGATTCCTTTACTGCAAAATAATCGATATTCTTTTCCACCGCTTCACCGATCTCCGAAAGCTTTACTCCAGTCATGACCTTTGCTGCAATCTTTGCCCACGGTACCGATGTCGCTTTACTTACGAATGGTACTGTCCTTGATGCCCTTGGGTTGACTTCTAATACATATACAGTGTCTTCCTTGATTGCAAACTGGATATTCAGTAATCCCACAACCTGCAGCTCTCTGGCAATACTGATTGTAATTCTTCTGATTTCAGCAATGATGTCTTCAGATAAAGTATGTGGTGGAAGAACACAGGCACTGTCTCCGGAGTGTATCCCGGCTTCTTCAATATGTTCCATAATGCCGCAAATCATGACCGCGCTGCCGTCAGAAACAGCATCAACATCAACTTCAATCGCATCACCAATGAACTTGTCTATAAGCACAGGACGATTTTCGGACGCAGCCTGTGCTTCAGCGATAAACGATTTCAATTCATCATCTTTATAGACTATTTTCATGGCCCGTCCGCCGAGAACAAATGAAGGTCGGAGTAGAACCGGATATCCTATGCTGCGGGCAATCACAGCCGCTTCATCAGCAGATTTTGCCATTCCGCCTGGCGGCTGATTTAACTGGAGTTTATTGATCATTGCAGTAAATTCATCACGGTCTTCAGCTCTCTGTATCGATTCAACGCTTGTTCCGATAACCGGCGCACCTGTATCAGTAAGCTTTTTTGCAAGATTAAGGGGAGTCTGTCCGCCAAACTGGACAATTACACCGGATGGTTTTTCTTTATCGATAATATCCATGACATCTTCAAATGTCAATGGTTCAAAATAGAGTTTATCGGATGTATCATAATCGGTACTGACAGTTTCCGGGTTTGAATTTACCATTATCGATTCATACCCCAGCTCTTTAAGAGCATACGAAGCCTGACAGCAGCAATAATCGAATTCTATCCCCTGGCCAATTCTGTTTGGCCCACCGCCAAGTATGACTATTTTCTTGCGGTCGGATCTGATACTTTCATCTTCTGTTTCGTATGTAGAATAATAGTAAGGTGTATAGGCTTCAAATTCTGCAGCGCAGGTATCAACCAGTTTGTATACAGGCAACAACCCCAGTTCTTTACGGTGTTTCCTGAATGATAATTCATCAATGCCAAGCTTGTCGGCAATCTGGGCGTCGGAGAATCCAGTTTTCTTGGCTTTTGTTATGAAGTTTTTTTGTAAAGCTGTATCCTTTTTTAACAGATTTGCTTGAAAGGATATGGAGAATTTATAGATGTCGTTAATATTGTTTATAAACCATGGATCAATTTTTGATGCATCGGAGATCTCTTTGACTGTCAATCCTTTTTGGATGGCATGGAGGATTACAAAGAGCCGGTCGGCTTTAGGTACTTTGAGCGTATCCAGAATTTTATCTTTGCTTTCGAAACTGTATGGAACCGGTTCCAGTCCTTTGTGACCCGCTTCAAGCCCCCTTAATCCTTTCTGGAGAGCTTCTTTGAAGGTGCGCCCGATAGCCATGGTTTCGCCAACGGATTTCATCTGGATTCCCAGTGTGGAATCAGCTTCTGTAAATTTTTCAAATGCGAATCTTGGTATTTTGATTACACAGTAATCGATTGTGGGTTCAAATGATGCCGGTGTTTCACGGGTGATATCGTTTTGAATTTCGTCGAGAGTGTATCCTACAGCAAGTTTTGCAGCGATTTTTGCGATCGGGAAACCGGTGGCTTTACTTGCTAAGGCAGAACTTCTGCTGACACGGGGGTTCATTTCTATTACAACCATGCGACCGTCTTTTGGGTCTACTGCAAATTGAATGTTTGAACCGCCTGTTTCTACGCCGATCTCCCTGATAATGGCAATCGATGCATCACGCATTTTCTGGTATTGACGATCGGTGAGTGTCTGTGCGGGTGCGACCGTAATGCTGTCGCCGGTATGAATACCCATAGGGTCAAGGTTTTCTATGGAGCAGATAATTACAACGTTATCTGCATTGTCCCTCATTATTTCGAATTCATACTCTTTCCATCCAATAACCGATTCTTCTATCAGGATTTCATTAATCCTGCTGCAGTCAAGTCCATATTGTGCAGCCTTGTCGAATTCGGATTCATCATATACGATTCCGCCACCAGTGCCTCCCATAGTGAAACTGGGTCGAATGATTAAAGGAAAGCCGATCTGTTTTGCGATTTTCCATGCTTCATCAATGTTATAGGCAAAAGCACTTTCGGGCAGGCCCAGACCTGTTTTGTTAATTGCATCCTTGAATTCACTGCGGTCTTCAGCTTTTTTTATCGCCTGTTCGTCGGCACCAATAAGTTCAACATTGTATCGTTTCAGTACTCCGCTTTCTGCAAGTTCCATTGCAGTATTCAACCCTGTCTGGCCACCCATTGTCGGCAGTATTGCATCAGGTTTTTCTCTGATAATGATTTTTTCGACAATTTCCGGGGTTATCGGTTCTATGTAAGTTCTGTCTGCCATATCCGGATCTGTCATGATTGTAGCCGGATTAGAGTTCAGAAGAACAACTTCAAACCCCTCTTCTTTTAAAGCCTTACAAGCCTGTGTTCCGGAGTAATCAAATTCACAAGCCTGCCCAATTACTATCGGGCCGCTTCCGATAATCAGAATCTTGTTGATATCTTTTCTCTTAGGCATAAATCCTTTCATAGCAGCCTGCGCATGAATGTGAGGCATTAAACTGTATTGAGAGATTTGTAATTAACCGATACATATTAGAATCTGGCGTCCGTTCCGGATAAAGTTTTACTTTTTTCCATCATTTTTGTGAACTGAGTAAAAAGATAGGCTGAATCGTGTGGTCCCGGTGAAGCTTCAGGGTGATACTGAACACTTAACAGGTTCAACTTTTCGTCTTCGATACCCTCGCAGGTTTTATCATTTAGATTTAAATGACTCAGGGAAACTCCGATGTTGTCCAGACTGTCAAAATCTACGCAAAACCCATGATTCTGAGAAACTATTTCAATAATTTTGCTATCTATGCTGCGCACTGGATGATTTGCTCCACGATGACCGAATTTGAGTTTGTAAGTTTTTCCGCCAAGTGCCAGTGAAAGCAACTGGTGTCCAAGACAGATTCCAAAAATCGGTTTCTTTCCAATAAGTTTTGAAATGGTTTCTACTGCGTAAGTTACCGCTGATGGGTCTCCGGGGCCGTTGGATAAAAAGATACCATCAGGATTGTAACCAAGGATCTCATCCGCATCTGTATGTGCAGGTACAATGGTTATATCGCAACCGCAGGATTCAAGAATTCTGAGAATGTTGTATTTGATCCCAAAATCGATTGCAACCACAGAATAGATTGGATCGGATCCGTTTTTCTTGTTTTCTTGTAGTTCGCTCCATTTCCATGGTTTTTCACAGGTTACATTTTTAACCAGGTCGAGTTCGTTCAGTCCGCACCAATTTTTTGCTTTTTCAACAAGATTTTCAATACTGACATCTTCATCACCTGAAAAGATTACTCCTTTCATTGCACCCTTGAGTCTTATATGACGGGTAAGGGCGCGGGTGTCAATATCGTGAATACCAATGATACCGTTTTCCTGAAGATACTCCGGGAGACTTTTTTGTGAAGTAAAATTTGAAGGGTAGAAACATGCTTCTCTGACAATCAGACCGCTTACCTGAATTTTTGATGACTCAACAGTGGTGTCGTTAATCCCATAATTACCAATGAGCGGATATGTCATGGTAACAATTTGTGATGAGTAGGAGGGGTCGGTGAGAATTTCCTGATATCCGGTCATGCTGGTGTTGAATACGACTTCACCAATCTCTTCGCCTTTGGCTCCGAATGATTCTCCCTCAAAAACAGTTCCGTCTTCGAGTGCAATAATACCTTTCAAGTTACCATCCTTGTTTCTTAATCCGGTTAAGGTTGCGGTTATCTGAATACGAATTAAACGACTCGATAATTTTCGTATCAAAATTAATACACACAAAAAAAAAGACACCCTTCGTGTCTGATACGAAGAGTGTCTTCTGGTATTCGTAATTTTTTATAATCATTACAAAAGTTCGTCTTTCGGTGACTCATTTTTGCCCTGAAAAAAATAATGTTATGAAAAAAAAGAGTCAAACAAAAACTGATGATGAAACTCTTGTGTAAAGACATCGTTCGATACAAATGTTTGATATCCAAACAGGTACGTAATGTTGGTTTAATGAAAAAAAAATGAATGGTTCATATGATTAAAATACGGAGTTGTATAATGAGGATTTTTTTTGGTTTTAAAAATCATCATATAACCGTTTAAACAGATTATTCCTGCTGAATGAATTTTTTGATTGCAGGAAACTGCATAGTAG
>DATGNN010000429.1:0-6620 GCA_035306725.1 Chitinispirillaceae bacterium
GTTCAAAACGGTACAGGAAGCGGAATGTACGGTGCCGGGCAGGAAGTTTCAATCGGTGCAAGTCAATCTACACAAGATGGAATATTTATAAAATGGATCAGTGATGACTACACCTTAGAAAACCCCTATCAGAGACAGAATAGTATTATAATGTGTGATTCAGATGGATCAGTAACCGCAATCTATGCGCAACCTGATACTGTACCGGGGAGAATCGATGCAGAGGATTTTGCCTGTGAAAAAGGAGTTGGGGTTACACCGGGCAGTAGCGACGGGATATCTTATGTTACCTGGACTAATAAGGGAGACTTTGCAGATTATGCGGTTAGCAGCACATCTTCGGGAACCGCTCGCCTGTCTTACAGGGTTACTGCACCTGAAGGCTCAGCGGAATTTTATCTGCGGGATATGACTAATGATACAACGATTGATACAATCAATGTAGTTGGTACTGATGTCAATAATAGTTGGGAAACCATAGCAGGACGACCGGTAAATCTCAGCTCAGGAACTGCTGTGTGGAGAGTTGAAAATATCTCCGGTAGTTTCGGAATCGACTGGTTCTCGGTTGATAGAAAAATTATGCTCACCGTTGAAAACGGAGATGGCAGTGGAATCTATGAACCCGGAGAAACTGTGACCATTACTGCCCCGGAGCAAAACCAAAGTGGTTCTTTTGTAAAATGGACAAGTGAAAGCCTCGAGATAGAAAACCCGTGGAGTTGTTCCACCTCGATTACAACTGACAGTGTAAATGCCACTGTAACAGCTCTGTTTTACCAGTCTGTAACTCTTCCCGCAACAGTGCAGGCAGAAGACTACATCTATCAACAACACACAACTACGGAAAGTACTACTGATGATAATTCTACAGAACATATAAGAATAAGAGGTGATGAATCCACTCTTGAGTATCTGGTCAGGGTACCACTGAAGCAAACTGTTCAACTTTTTTACCGTTTTTCCTGCCGTACAGATCCAGCCACTTTGATCCTCAGGGATGTTACCAATAACAATGTCCTTGACACATTTATTGCAACAGAGACAGGCTGGAGAGTTTGGGAAACATCTCTCTCAGGAAAGCTCTCACCTGATACCGGCACAGCGTTATGGAGAATCGAATCAACAGGAGGTAATATTGACCTGAACTGGTTCAAAGTTGAGCAACTGTATGGACTGATTGTACATAACGGAAGTGGTTCAGGTACATATCAGATTGGAAGCACTGTTGAAATTGTAGCAGATCAACCACCTGAAGAAGATATGTTCTTTACAGGATGGGCAGGGGATTCTTTGGCACTTGCATCTCTTGATAACCCTTCAAGTGTTACTGCAATTGTAACCATACCTGATTCGATTATTGAGCTTACTGCGACATTTGGATACCCGGAAACAGAAGGGATCGTAATGCCATCTGGAGCAGGCAATCAGATACTGGTGAGGGATACCATGTTTTTCGATGATGGAGGGATGTACAGGGATTACAGTAGTAATTTCAGTGGTGAACTGGTACTGATTCCTTCAGAAGAGCAATATCGTATCGTATTGACTGTTGAATCGCAGGAGATCTCGGAAAATGAAACAAATGGAGTGAGAGACTCGCTATTAATCTATAGTGGCAGCGGTGAAGAGAAAAGGCTTATTGCAATGGTTAATGGTACAGAAATACCCGATCCAGTAGCTTCACAAAGTTTGGATGGTACTATCACTGTACGATTTGTAAGCAATGGAGCTGAAACAGCCACGGGGTGGAGTATTCATATCACTACTGAACCAAATCCTGTGCTTTCAATCGCTGCACATTTAAGAGTTCCTTTAAATTATGATCTGAATATCTACGGTTCAAGGATTGCGTTTCAACTTCCTTGTGCTCAACATGTAACCATTACTGTTTTTGATATACAGGGCCGTGTTGTATCTTCACTTATTAATGGAATGCGACCCCCGGGTTACTATTCAATAGCAAGTTTACACAGAAATAATAAAAAAATCAAGTCTGGTTATTACATCCTTCAAATGAGAGCCGGAGAGTTCAATAAAAGAATGAGGTATTTGGTCGCTCGTTAAAATCATTATTCCTGATCAACATGTGCAATAAGTTGTACATGTTAAAAGCTATTGCTGAAATGATCTATTTATACTGCTTTTCAGGCTTGTATTAAGGGTAATTAAATATTACTGTTCCGAGTTTCGAAAGATTATATTTACACTTTGTTTTATAGGTTCCAATTGTACCTAACTACAATTTTAATCGCGGGGTTCGTCGCGGCAATAAAATAAGTCGCTGAAAGCGATTTACCCGAAGGGCGTAACGACCAACGGGAGTGAAGTTTTATTGCGTGTTAGGAGCTGTACTCAGGTACCCCGATTCATTCCTTTGTCATCAGGCGGCACTCTTTTCTTCTTCTTTTTGTTTTTTAACTTTCATAAAACAATCGAGAATAACTTTTCCTTCCCTTAAACAGTATTCATTTTCAATTCCCTTTTGCATTAATGGCCAACTTACCTCTGGCCCTCCTTCTTTATCCATCAATTTCAGCATGGCGTCTATATTATCACGTACATTATCAATCATTTCTTCAGTCACTTTGGGCAACTCTATTTAGCCTCTATCGTAATAGTAATCATAAAAAATAAGCAGAAGATTGAGAACGTGTTCTATTCTATCCATTGGAACACCGAGATGATTTAATCCAAGAACTTCAAATAATAGTTGCGGTTGTTTTCTAAATATTTCATCCGCAATGGCTTTTTTTTGTTTAATATCAAATGAAAAAATATAACCAATAGAATCAGTGAATCTTTTCATTTCTTTTTGTCGAATTGGTGCCGTCATTATTCTTTCCTGTTTTTCAAAAACTTATAAAACTTTCGGCAAGTAGAGTCAAATTCATCCTGTTGTAATTCAGAAAAATCATGAATCAAAGGTCCTTCATCACTATCAATGCAATTCAATATCATTTTTAATGCAGAAAGTTCTCTGTTTTCTTCATACTCATTAAGCTCTTTGATTATATTGCCACCCAATACCCATAAATTATCAATGTGCTTATTAATGGTTTTGATGGATAGTCCTTTATATTTCATCTCGTCAATAAATGGGATCATATATTGTATTATCTTTTGGCCATAAGGAATATCCTCTTTCACTCCTTGCCATGATCGTGGCCATTCATTGATTTTATCGTCTTTTGTCTTCATTATTTATTACTTGTCCTTTCCCGTCTTTGTGCCGCCTTCATGAATCGGGGTGCCTCAGTATTGCTCCTAATGTCTGTTTCCCGCAATTAATATAATTTAAATAAAAGGATACCCCCTGTTCAAACAGGATCACTATTACACTAGAGCGGGATATTATATGCAAGGTACCAAAAGATGCAAAAAGCAAACAGATTTCGTACAGATTTTGACGGCTCTTAAGCTTTCTTGTATAACCACAGAACGTATCAGAGGGCTAAGTGAACGATCATTGCAAGAAATTGAAACCCGGTTAAAGCGTTTTATCGAATATGTGCGGTTAAAAAATATAAGCTCATTTGATAAATTCACACCCGAATTCATAAAAGATTATGTAATTGCAGCTAATATTTCAGGAAGTGCGGCCCAGGGGAAAATGATAATCTGGGTGATCAGGAAATTCCTTTCATTTCTTAAGCTGCGGCAATATATAACCATCGACCCTGCAGCTCACATTCCACACCCAAAGGAACGCCCACGACAGCGATTGCCACTTTACCTGAAACCTGATGATTTATACCGGCTGCTTGAATATACAGCTCAATACTGCTCTCTGCAGGATTTTACAATACTGTCTCTTTTATGCACAGCCGGCCCAGACCGCAGGAAATTGTAAATCTCAGACCTGAAGACATATTTCTTGACCAGGAATGCATATTTCTACTATTTACATACATGTTACCGCTGTTGCTGCAAAACGGTTACTCAACGAGCATGTTTATTATACAATCAGGAAGCGGTCTTGAATATGACAAAGAAAAAGGCTTTCGTTACTGCAAGTGAGTTTAAAAATCATGTAAATTCCTGGTGTGAACTTAGAGAAAAGATGAATCACCAAAGACCCAGTATTGATGCCGGGCGTAAAGATCTTAATGTGTTCATTGAGTTTTGCAAACTGAAAAATATCCGCAGAATTAATGGGAATACACTTATCAGATTTGTAACCTATTTGCATGATAATAGAAAGAATTGTTCCGGTACCATCCCTTCCCCGAGCCCGACAACCTTACAGCGGTCCGGTACAGGTACTCTCTTTTGAAGAAGTTATCAAGATACTTGACTCTATCGACAGATCCTCTGTTCTGGGTCTAAGGGATTTTACACTGTTTTCTCTCATATATGCACTTGGCTTGCGTATAAGTGAAGCACTTGGAATAAGATTAGAAGATATCAACTGGAGTAATGAAATGCTTCTCATTCACGGTAAAGGAAGGAAACAACGATCTATTCCAATGACAACCAAGGTTCAAAAAATGCTAAAAAAATGGATAAACTGTCGTAAATCATTATTGAATGCAAAAAGTTCACCCTTTTTATTTCTGTCAAAGAGAGGCACTAAATTATCAATAAGAATGGCTGAGCAAAGTTTCAAGGAAACAGTGGAAAATGTCGGTCCGTTTTCTTTAAAAAAAGTAACGCCACATTCTCTTCGGCATGCATTTGCAAGCAATGCAGTTGACGGTAATGCTGATTTGTTAGTATTAAAAACAATCCTGGGGCATTCATCAATTAAAACTACAGAAATTTATCTGCATCCTTCTATTGACACTCTTAAAAAAGCTGTAAATAATCACCTGGCAAATGATGTTATAAAAGAGTTACGATCAAAACGGGTAGGGATATTCAGAATACATAAATTCAAATACCGAAGCGGGTAGGGAGGTCTTTTTATTTAAATCTTACAAATATACAGACCATTAAATATCAGTAAACATGTGCAAAAATTTGTACACGTTAAAAAGCTATTGTAAAAACAATGAACTTTTACTGTTTTCCGGGCTTAAATTAAGGGGAATATTTAAATATTCTTGTTTGAGTTTCGAAAGATTATATTTACACTTTGTTTAGAAGTGCTAAATTGAACCTAACTACAATTTTAATTGCGGGGTTCGGTTGACGCATGGCGAAGTTTTGCGCAGTGAAACGAAGCAAAATTTGGGGGGCGAAGCGGACCCGCCATGCGTTTGTTGTTTGTCTGTAGCCAGCCAGCCTATTTTTTGCTACCTCATCCCCTCATTTTCTTCGCGCGCGGTTCTTTGCCTTTCACATTCGATATCACCAATACTCTGATAGAAATTATCCAACGAATCCGGATGGTTCTTCTTCAGTATTGCTCTTTCCTTATAGGTATCGAGGATATAGGCACTCATATCGTCTGGATGAGCAATCTCTTTACTTGCAAAGAATGCAACGAGCCTTGATTTCCCACTCCAAAGCCCCCAATTATTCCTCATCCACATTCCCAATCCAAAATGGAAATCAATCATGTCTGTGTTTTCTTTGATTGAAATACCTTGAGCCTTTAATATTTCTTCAATTTTATCGTGTGCATCCCTTACATTGCAGGGCTTTTTGACAACCACGTCCTCCTTTACGCGATATTTTGTAACAATGCTATCTTCTGTATCAATTACGCTGTATGGATATGGGTCTTTTTTGTCGTATTGTTTTAGCTTTCTGTGGGCCTGATAATCACGTATGAACCACTTGTCATGAAAGCGGCAAAAATCCTCTTTGGGGTCGCAGTTTATTATTTCCTTTGGATTCCATAAGTAATTTCTGTCACCTGTATAAATTTCAAGACGACGTTCGAACTGAAATGTTTGAACTGAATACTCAGAATGCAGCGTGTGAATAAATTCTAATACAGCTTTTATTTTTTCAATCTCATTTTTATCTAATTCAGACGTATCTGTTGGTACTACAGCACTGTCAGGTCCAGTGCCAGGAGCACGGGCAAGTTGTATTGGTTCGTTCCCATCGCGTCTGTAATTCTCAAGAGGAATCAAACTGAAAGTAATCTTTTTAAGGGAAGATGGTACAATATTCTCACCAAGGTTCTTAAGTGTAAGATTTGCGTAGATTTGCGTTTTCGGATATAGCGAAGGATCCGATTCCCATCGAAAAATCACTTGTTGAGAATCCAATATGTTTATGAAAAACGGTATGCCTATGCTATCAACGAAATCCTTTGAACGCATCAAAAGCATATTCTCATTTTCGGTTATTAATACTTTTTCTGGATTGCATTCGTAGCATAACCCTCCAGTATTTCTCTTGTCTTTTAAGTAGTCGTCAACGGAAATCATTTTAATAATTTTTCCGCCAGACAAAAATGAACATCCTAATAATAAGGGTAAAAAGAGTGTCATCAATATTGATTTCATTTTTTCTCTTTCTTCCGCACGCTCTTCATTCATATATAATTCATTCAAAAAATGGGCTGGCTGGCTATTGCAGCCAACGGGCTGCGGCAACTCGCCCAAGGTTTTTGCGACTATAATATTCTTGCTACCTTAGTCATCTTCGCAAAAATTTTGGGCTTGCCGTGTTAGGCGATGTTTCTGGCCGTGCACATACATTTTTCCACCCTCCCCCTTTTT
>DATGNN010000430.1:0-7673 GCA_035306725.1 Chitinispirillaceae bacterium
TATGGTAAAGTCAACGTGTCCGGGAGTATCGATTACATTGATCGGATGATCTTTCCACGTTACATTGGTTGCAGCTGAAGCGATTGTGATTCCACGTTCCCGCTCAAGTTCCATCGAGTCCATTGTGGCCCCGACACCATCCTTACCTTTTACTTCATGAATCGCATGGATTTTTTTACTGTAGTACAGGATTCGCTCGGTAAGAGTCGTTTTTCCTGAATCAATATGTGCGCTGATTCCTATATTGCGCATTTTTGCGATATCTTTCGCCATAAACTACTAAACCTCTCACATTAAAATAATAGCGTTTCTGTACAAAAACATAATACTATCGCCAAGGTGTCATAACATTAAAAATTAAATTGCCATTCACATGAATAAGGAGACCTGTCTGGAAGGATTCATCCCATTTTTCCAAAAATTTGCCTGATACCTGGAAAATATCCCGGAAAAGTTGGTAAATAGCCTGAAGATCACCTCAGCGGCCACGAAATATAATTTCTGTCGAAAACGATGTCTATTGAAAAAAAATGGAAAAATTCCAAAAAGTGTCCGATAAAAATTGATGAAATTGCAATCCGGTGCGTTTTTCAGACATTTTAAAAATGCTGGCATAGAAAAATAACATACACAAAAAAACTCCTGATTGGATACTTTTACACTATAAAAATACAACCAGACACACCGAATCATTCTCAATTATTACAGGGTGAATATCTGCAACAAGGTATTATATTTTTAATCCCACTAATTACGGAATAAGGAGTTCAAAGTTGTGCATATCCTTTATTTTGTAACAGCTCATGGATATGGCCATGGAGTACGTACCTGCGCAATAGCTAATGCATTTTCTTCAGATATTAAACTTACATTCAAAACTGCTCTTCCAGAGAAATTTTTTTCTGAAGAGCTTAAAAGGGATTTTTCATATCAGTTTTCAGAATTTGATTGTGGTTGTGTTCAACTGGACAGTATGAGTATAGATACGGAAAAAACATTTCATACTTATGCCCGGATCGCAGATAAAAATCGTAACATAATCCAGCAGGAATCCGACTGGTGTATAAGAAACAGGGTAGATTGTATTGTCAGCGACATAACCCCATTCGCATTTCAAATCGCAAAAATCGCCAATATACCTTCTGTTGCCGTATCTAACTTTACATGGTATGATATTTACAGTGAATATGACTGCAAATGGTTTAAATCATACCTTGATGAAATCCATGAGCAGTATCTCATGAGTGATAATCTGTTCGCGCTTCAACCCGCTGGTGAAATGAAATACATGAAAAACAGAAAGGATATCCCTGTTGTTGCAAGAACTGCAAAAAACGTAAGGAACAGTATAAATAAAAAGTACAATATTGATAATACAAAAAAACTTGGATTAATCTATGTTGGTAATTATGGAATAAACGGTCCTGACTGGAAAAAGCTTGAACAGTTTACAGAATGGGAGTTTGCAGGTGTTTACCCGCTTGGGCAAAAGGTGAAAAATTATCATCTGGCAGATAAAGTGGTATTACCGTTTCAAAATCTCAGCGCAAGCGCAGATGTGGTGATAAGTAAAGTTGGTTACGGTATTCTTTCCGAGTGCCTGGTCAATGGAATACCCTTGATCTATCCATCAAGAAAAAAATTTGCAGAGTATGAGGTTCTCCAAAAAGCAATCAGAAGATGGGGGGGCGGGCATTTCATTCCAACTGAAAGTTTCTATTCCCTTAACTGGGCTGAACATCTTCAGGCAGTATTAAACAGCAAAAAGCCGGAACCTGTAAAACAGAACGGTGCAGAGTATTGCGCGCGTGAGATAGAAAAGATTGCAAAGCTTTATTTAAGATATAAATAAATGTGTTGCGCCGAACATGCAAGTTCCCGGTATTATGATCAAAAATATTAAAAAATGTTGCCAGAAGCTTCGCTGATTTTATCCTGTTCTTCAAAACCCATGAAACAGACTCCTGGGATGCTTTTAGTGTCCTGTGTAAAATTTTTTCACCATACGCATGGAATCGAAATGTCTTCTTTTCACAACAGATTCGATTTCAAAAGGAACCACACACCCGCATCGTGAACAGTCGGCATCAGATCCCATCACACAGGGATTCTTTATCTTACCTTTTGCATCAATGCTGAGAAGAGCTCTGGGGGACATGCAACGGGTGGTAATTTCAGATGATGTTGTCGATTTCATGAGTTTCAGAATCGAGCGGCTGTTAAGAATAAAATTACCATATTCTTTTTTTAAAATCAGAATCCGATCTATAATCTTGTCTTTCTGAACATCATTCAAGTAAAGTGAATCGTCAACACCTCTTTGCGGTGTATAGAAACTGAAACTTATTCCCTGTATATGGGTATTTTTCCATTCTTTAAGAAAAGATTCCACACAATCACCATTTAACCTGTTCAATACACAGGCTACATTGATCCGGATATCATTGCGGTCGGCATTATCCTTTACTTTATCATATACACCAGTACCACGGATAGATTCATAATACTCTCTGGTTCCATCCACCGAAACATTGTATACGCTGTTGTTTATTACCGGTAACTCTATTGTTCCGTTAGTTACAATCATGTTAAGTGGAAACAATTGAGCACATTGAACAAGAAGCTCTTTTCTAAGAAGTGGTTCACCACCAAGCCACCCCGCGTGCATTACTGATGGGTAATTTATTTTGAGTTCCTGTATTCTTAGCAGCAACTCTTCATCACCAAGCTCTCCTTTCTGATTCTGCTTGAGAAAATAACAATGCTTACATTGCAGATTACAACGGTTAGTGATATCAACAGAAATACCCAGTGGAAAACTGACCTTAAAAAAGGACCTTTTAATCAGATAATAAAGAGCATTCAGTAAAGCCATTCCTTCACCTGCCTGGAAAGTGTACTTTAAAATGTTGTTTTGTAAAACCGCAAAAAGTATTCCAATCTGAATGCCTTTCCATCCATTTGCAGACGATTGTTTATACAAGCTGAACTCTCTGTCGGGTTCGCTCACGTAAAAATCTGGTTGCCGTAAAACCGTGTGAAGAATTATGCTTGCTGGAATTAAGGTGTAATTATATACAGAACTGTATGACTTAATCTGATTTCTTAGGATTATACAAAACATGGCATCACCAGATATCCGCAACAGAGTAAATAAATAAATTGCACTGTTTATGTCTTTTAAAAGATCCTGAGGTGGTGGGTAGATAAAATAATCGATCGCTGTCTGAAAATGGCATGTTTTTTGCGAGCACCAGCCTGTCCGATAAAATGATCAATCCTGAAAGGAGGTAACACATGATAATATTGTTTGCAGTTACCTTGCTTTGTATCGCTCTATCCGGTGTTAATTGTATAAGGGGTATTTATGAAAAAGATATTGTTGGTTTTAGTGATGGTACTATTTATATCCGGACAATCTTCGGGAAAAATCTATTCCTGGAGAGGTGGTTTGCATGTTGCCACTGCACCATTGATCGCAGGCAGCGGAGTTTATTCGTCTGTAAGCACTCTGAAGAATACTGATAATGGGTTTGCACGGGCTGCAGCCATAACCGATCTTGCAGTTCTTGGTTTACAGGCTGGAGGAGGGCTGGTAATATTGATCAGTAATGATAATCTTCCTCCGGTGGTAAGAACAATTCACAGGATAATGGGTATGGGAGTAATTGCATCAGGAGTCTGGTTGAGCATTGCAAACAGTGTAGACAACAGGGTGCCACCTAAAGCCCGGTATACTGCTTATGGACATACCGTTCTGGCTGTTGCACCATTGTTGTTATTTTCTTTCTGATTCTTTAATGTGCAGAAAGAAAACTTGATGTTATATGCCGTTTCCGGCATTTTAAAAGGCATGATGTTTGCAAGTGTGCTTGGCTTGCGAGGACACAATCTGCCTTGATGTTATCAAGATTAAAAGAGTCACCCAAAACTTTGGGCTTGAGAGCAAAAAACAGTTGTTTTATCAATTATGCAAGAAAGTTTCAGAGACTGTAAAATCAAGGAATTCGAATGGACAAAGATGGCCATTTGCAGCAGCCCCCACACCATCATACTTCCCCACAGAAGGCGATACCCACAACTGCACACGAAAAGCATGGAACAGGACAAAAAAAGCATGGGCAGCATCACGGGCACGATATAGCCGATTTCAAGAGACGGTTCTGGGTATCACTTGTCCTTACTGCACCGATTCTTATCCTCTCGCCCCTTATCCAGAATCTCCTCGGAATCCGAGATGCTTTCAGATTCACCGGTGATCTTTATGTGCTTTGGACCCTGTCATCATTTGTCTATTTTTATGGTGGCTGGCCGTTTCTCAAAGGTCTGATATCTGAAATTCGGGGGCTTCATCCCGGTATGATGACTCTTATCGGGTTGGCAATATCAGTTGCTTACATTTATAGCAGCGTAGTTGTTTTCGGAGTTGAGGGAGAGATCTTTTTCTGGGAATTGGCAACGCTTATTGATGTAATGCTGCTTGGGCATTGGATCGAGATGAAGACTGTAGCCGGTGCATCACGGTCGGTTGAGTCATTGGTAAAACTGCTTCCCTCAGATGCGCACAGGATCTGCGATGGCCGGACTGATGATGTTCCGTTGAAGGAGATCAAAAAAGGTGATACGGTACTGGTCAAACCCGGCGAAAAGATCCCTGTAGACGGGTACATCGTCGTCGGTGAATCTTCGGTTAATGAAGCAATGGTTACGGGAGAATCCCTCCCAGTGCACAAAAAAAAAGACGCGAAGGTCATTGGCGGCTCGGTAAACGGTGAAGGGTCGATAACGGTAGTGGTCGAAAAAACCGGAGCTGATTCCTTTTTGTCCCATGTTATAAAGCTCGTGCGGGATGCGCAACAGGCGAGGTCCCGGACACAGGACCTCGCAGACCGGGCAGCGGTATGGCTTACCGGTGTAGCATTGGGCGGTGGAGCAATCACCATTACAGTATGGTTGTTGGTGCTTGGTCAGAACTTTGAGTTTGCTCTGGAGCGAACAGTGACTGTGATGGTCATTGCCTGCCCGCATGCACTTGGACTTGCTATACCTCTGGTAGTAGCTATGTCGACAGTTCTTTCTGCCACGCATGGCTTGCTTATCAAGAAACGTTCGGCCTTCGAGACTGCCAGAAATATTCAGGCGGTACTCTTCGACAAGACTGGCACCCTGACACTGGGAAAGTTTGGTGTCAGTGATGTAGTAGCTTTTGGAAAAGAATACAACAGAGACAAAGTGCTTTTATATGCAGCTTCAGTTGAGGCGCATTCTGAACATCCGATAGCAAAGGGCATCGTTGAATCTGCAAAACGCTCATTACCTGTCAAAGATTTCAAGTCAATTACCGGTAAAGGTGCGCAGGGCTCTGTTGAAAGCCATGTCGTAAAAGTGGTGAGTCCCGGTTATTTACGTGAAAAAAGTATCGATATGGATACGCAAAAGACGGCATCGCTGCGCAAGAGCGGTAAAACCGTTGTGTTCGTAATGGTTGACGATATAGTGCAGGGGGCTGTTGCTCTATCGGATATCATCAGGCCCGAATCAAAAGATGCTGTCCGCAAACTCAAGGAAATGGGAATAACCACAATGATGATCACAGGTGATAACCGGAAGGTGGCCGAATGGGTGGCAAACGAGATCGGGCTGGATGAATACTTCGCGGAAGTGCTTCCTGAGGAGAAAGTTCAAAAAGTAAAAGAGGTACAGGCACGCGGACTGATCACCGCCATGACCGGTGACGGTGTCAATGATGCTCCTGCTTTGGCCCGGGCCGATGTAGGAATAGCAATTGGTGCGGGTACCGATGTTGCGGTGGAGACAGCCGATATTATTCTTGTCAAAAGCAATCCGGAAGATGTCGTTGCTGCCATCGGCCTGGCAATGGCTACCTATCAGAAGATGGTGCAGAATCTCTGGTGGGCAACCGGCTACAATGCGCTTGCCATTCCTCTGGCAGCCGGAGTGCTTTATCCCTTTGGAATCATCCTCAGTCCTGCACTGGGAGCAGCCCTTATGTCGCTGAGTACAATAATAGTGGCACTTAATGCGCGAATGCTGCGGTTTTGATTATAAGTGATTTCGCGCCTTTCGGGTTGCAAAACAGCCGAAGCGCGCCTGTGTTGCGTCTGCGGCAGGCATTTTGGTTTTTTGCTGTTGCAGGCTGTAACGAGAGCACACATCTTCAGCCAGAAAATCAGGACGATTTTCTGGCTGCTCTTTTCTGTTCTAAAAAGGATGCGAATATTTCACCAGGAGTAGCATTTCTTGAGTCGCTACAGTGAGTCGTGTGCGCTCGTCGGATTTTAAATTTCATTACTTCTTATTTAAATTAGATTTATACTGGCATTCGCGCCAGTACGAGATACTTTTTCCTTATTCCTTACTGGCAAGTGCTGTCTCAATAGCTTCAATAATAACAGGATCCTGAGGTTCAACACGACTGCCAAAACGATTTATAACAGTTCCATTACGGGAAATAAGAAATTTGTTGAAATTCCAGGTTATTTTTCCCGAATATTCGGGATTGGTGTTTTTATCTGTGAGAAATGTGTAGAGCGGATGCTGATCTTTGCCACCTCTAACCTTGATTTTGGAAAACATCGGAAATGTTACTCCATAATTGAGCCTGCAGAATTGAGCAATCTCTTCGTTGGTTCCTGGCTCCTGGCGCAGAAAGTCGTTTGATGGAAAACCCAGGATAACAAATCCTTTTTCATTATACTTTTCATAGAGATGCTGCAAGCCGTCATACTGCCCCGTAAAACCGCATTTGCTTGCGACATTAACAATTAAAAGTACTTTGCCTTCATATTTTCCTATGGTTGTTTCTTCTCCGGAAATTGTGGTAACCTTGATACTGTAGATTGAATTCATGGTTTCTCCTCCAGCCAGGGTTAAATAGATCATAACGGCAACGGTTGCTGTTTTAAGAATTGTGTTCATAACATTCTCCTTTCAGAGAGCAGACCTGTATAAAGAATATAGAATTTTCGTATAGTAATGAGGGGGCAATTTTTTTATTGGAAATGGTTGTGACTGTGTATCGGGCAAAACCGGCGTAAATCTTCGTAAGTTCTTGGAAAAAAAATATTCTAAACTTAAAAAGTGGTTTTTTAAGCTTTTGCAATTAAAAACACCTGTTTTAAGGAATAGGGGATTAGCGAGTGAACCGGAAGGAATATTATGTATGCCATGAGCAAAAGATCAGTGGGTAGTGGGGTATTTCTATCTTATTGTTTCCGATTTTATCCGATTGTTTGTAATTTTATTCCGATTATTTCTGATTGGTTTCCGATTTCTCTTCCTGTTTCGAATTTCGTGTTTTTTCTGCTTGTTTTCCTGTTTTCTCTTTGTTTTTGTTTCGAATTTCGTTTTTGTTTCGAATTTTCCTAATCGTTCTGTTTCGTATTTCGTGTTTAGGATTTCGAATTTTTAACTGTTACTGCGTGGGGCGTGTGCGCTCGGTGATCAAAATTCTCAATTCTCAATTCTTAATTCTTAATTCCAAATTCCAAATTCCAAATTCCAAATTCTTTCTTAAGTGCAGGTGCTGCTCAACATAACGGCCGCGGAGTACTTATGTTTCTTATCCACTGAAGTGGAAAAACTATAAAAGTTAACAAATGAATAAAATACAATTTTAAACATTACTATCCTGCTGGCCCCCGTTCCCTGCG
>DATGNN010000431.1:0-16524 GCA_035306725.1 Chitinispirillaceae bacterium
AGTCGCCAAGTTTGAATGCAATTTCAGCATCATCTCTGAATCTGTTGAAATACTTCTCATACTGTCCGATTGCTTTATCTGTCAACCTCTGTTTCTCATACGCTTCACCAAGTGATTTCATTGCTTCGCGGTTATCCGGATTTATCTGCACAGCCTTTTCAAACGCTTCAATGGCAGCACGATAATTATTAATTTTCATGTTGGATCTGCCGCGCATTATATACCACGATTCCTTGACTCCTCCTGAACTTGCAGCAGTCAAAATTAAAATCATAAACAGTATCTTAATATCGCAAGTCAGTGGACATCTCCTCGAACAATAGGTTTTAAAACAGTTGAACAAGCACCCTGTGCTCGACATGTATACACCTGTGAACAGGTGTATGCTTTTTCAGCCATGAAAACATTATATTCAATGTCAGTTTATAGATGCCTGTCAACTACTTGTCTCCATTCCGGTAAAAACCAGGTTTGGAATTTACTTTCCTTTAGTGTTCAAAAAGTTCAAAACGATTGTATGTTCCCGATTTTCATGGTAGCAATCATCTCCATTTCCTGCCCTGTATTTAACACCTTTTCATCTTCAACGAATCTTAGTCCTGCCCGCCATATTGAAGGAAGTATTTTTTTAGTGTAAACCATTTCGGCACGGTTCTGAAATTTGCCATCGTGAAAAGACCAGGTATCGGCAATTGGTTTCTTGGTTGAAAACACTATCACGCCCAATCCTTTTTCTGAACGATCATAGATCAATACAGAAACCGGTTTTTTATCCATCAGCATGACTGCATGGGTGAAAACAATCTGCCTGTGTGTCAATCTTCGTGTAGTCCTTTGAGGCAAAAATCCCTTAACCAGACCGGTAAAATAGTGGTATACCATAGCAGCGGAATTTTTTGGACGTTTTTCATGAGCTCTTTCCCAGGTTTGGGGCGAACTGAAAATCATCAGGAACAATCTCTTTTTTAGTTCCGGATCCATGTTTTTGAATTGGTAACCGGCGCGTGATTCCTTACTGAATATTTTTTCACAATAAACCATCTGCGCACCAATACGCAGTGAATTCTCAAATTCCACAATGGCGAATTGTGGCCAGATCTGGCCTTCTGGAATTTTTACTCCTAGCCCATCGATACTCAGATCCAGTGTTTCGGTGACAAATGAGCCCTCTTCTCCAACAATGCGGCATTTAAATGGAAAAGTGGCACGTTCTTCAATACGTCTCTGAGGTCTTTCCCATGCTACTATCAATGAAGACAAAAGAAACAGAAGATTAAACACTGCCCATCCGATATTAAAGAAGTATGCATCCTGTTCTATACCGAAATAATTAAATTCAAAAACACCTTTGGCAATTGCCACAACCGAGATTCCTGAAGCGATCAATACCGCCATTGATGACCTGTAGTCAAAAACCCTTTTGTCGGAAGTAAGGCCTTTTGGAGTTACTTTGAATGCAAGCTTTTTTGGAAGGAACAGATCAAATACAGAACGAAACATCTGAAAAAATATGATATTTTCGTATGCCTGACCCCATAGCATCCTTGGCCATTTTGGAAGGATCGCAGAATTGAGCAAAGGAACAATTATCATGTAAGGAACAAGATATGCCAGTAATATTGTGACATCTGAGAAAATTGGGTGAAGATGGAAAAAAAGGTAATACAGTGGTGTAATCCAGAAGATCACTTTTGGAATCGGGTAAAAGAAATAAAATAGTGATGCGAAATAACCCAATTTATGACGAATCGGGAGGTTTTTCATAAACAAAGGATTATCTTTGAAAAAAATCTGAAGACACCCAAGCATCCAGCGTCGCCGCTGAACTATATATGAAGACAGATTTTCAGCAGACAAACCGCAGAGAAGATTTTTGTCTACAAAAACAGATTTCCAGCCATGTGCATGAAGATGTTGGCTTGTATGAATATCTTCAGTAATACTGAGTAGCTGAAACCCGCCAATCTCTTCAATAGCCTTGAGCCTGAAAACAGCACCGCTTCCAACAAAAAAAGCTCCACCCCAGTTATCACGCGCCCCCTGAATACCGTGATTAAACATTGCACTCTCATCAGGAATACTTTTTTCTTTGCTGAACGCGCGCTGAAAAATATCTGAATTGGAAAAGTTGTGCGGTGTCTGAAGCATCCCTGTTTCAGGATCACTAAAATAAGGGACTGTTTCTGAAAGAAACGTGTTTACCGGAATATGATCCGTATCGAACACAACCAACAGCTCCCCATCAGTTTTTGTAAAAGCATTGTTCAAATTTCCTGCTTTTGCGTGCTGTTTAGGTCCACGGATATAGTTTACCCCCATTTGCGATGCCAGTTGGACGACTTCACTCTTATGACTGTCATCACAAATATGAATTCGTTTGTTTTCATACTTGATGGCTTGTGCGGCAATAACGGTTTTCCTCAGAATTTCGACCGATTCGGAATAGATCGGAATAAAGATATCAACAGTCGGGTTATATGAAGGGCTGGTTATCTTTTTGCGATGGTTTTGTGGCTTAAGGCCAACCTGAATCAACAAAAAAACAACAGTGAAGAAACAATAAACTTCTGCTACCCATAATGAGATACTGATGAACGGTCCTGCGGGTTCAAGAAAATTCAATGTGGATAGTAATCTCCATGCGAGATATCTCACGCAGATATAAAAGGATAACGCGAGAAAAGCTATCTTTACAGGTTTATAAAATTTTACATGTGCAAGTTGCATTATTAAATAAAGCAGGAGAGCAGAAATCAAGAGCAGCCAGGGGAAATGTACCGAAAAAGTTCGGTATTCCATTGGTGAGAGGAAATCAAGAAATTCATTGAAATTTTTAATCGCTTTCAATTCAAATGCTTTCCCGAACCACAACCAGTTATGAAGGTAATACGGGGTATCTTCACCCGAAACTGCTTTTTCCCATAGAGCACCGAGTTTGTTTTTCAGCTCGCCTGCCAGTTGCTTGTCATTTACAGAAGCCAGGGCTGAAACGGTAGCATAAAGAGGAAGCCCTTCAAATTCGGATCTCGAAACACCATCACAAGTATAGGTATCTAAAAATTTCCTTTTCTTTTTCCACTCTGACTGAAAAAACTCGAGCATCCGGGTTCTTAATTTCTCCTGTTTTCTTCCATACCATCTGTAATCTACCGCAACACGCCAGAATATCGGAAAAGCATCATAACTGAAAACCGGTCTGTCTTTATGATTAGGTCTCTTCAGATAAAAGGTATTATCTTTTTTATTCAGGTAGATAATTTCTGGCGGCAAGGAGAGTTCCTGTTCAAAGTAGATCCAGTCAAGAATCTTGTATGAAGATTCGACCAGTTTTTCCCATGGATGGGCAGTATCAACCGAAGCAAATGTTTCATAAGCATAAGGCGCGAGATATGCGACGTGGATTGTTGGATACTTTTCCTTTGGAGCCCAGTTTCCGGCTGTAAGATAACAGGAACTGTCTACTTTTACAACTTCATTTTCCCAGATTGAATTCATGATTTTTATAGCTTCAGAGGCGTATGTTTCATCGGAAAATTTTCTTGAAGCCAGTAATAATGCAAGCGCAATATCTACATCTGCATCGGTAGCAGCATTCCAGTCTAATACCTGGTTTTTATATTTCCATCCAAAAAGCCCGTCATCACGCCTTAAATTTTTCCTGGTCCATTCCCATACAGTATCAAAAATGTCCTGATCATTTGCCCATACTGCACGAAGCATTGCATAACTTTGTCCCTCAGAAGTAGTTATCCCTTTTTCATCATGACTGACCACTTTACCATTACTGATATAATTAAATTTGTAAAAGCTCCAGAGCGCGAAGAGATCATCTTTTTGCTTGACATAATCAGCAGATACAATTCCAGTTAACAGCAGGATGTATAAAAGGGGGAGAGCAACTTTTTTAGATATCCAAAACATAATTATTTAAAATAAGATTCATAATCTTGAATGTTAGTGATTCTGATTTACGTTTTTAATACTGACAGCCGGAAAAATCAGTAGAAAAAATTATTAACCTGTACCACAGGCTGTATTTGCTGGTGATTTTGTATGTGCCCGCCAGATGTTTTTCTGGTGTTTTTCAGCCAGCCTGGAGAAAGACACGCTTTGGTTCAGGATAAGATAGATTAATGTACACTTTCAGCCGTGATGTTTAATCAATATTGGAAAAATATCTAATCTTAGTGCCGAAATACCGGCAATTCGTTTTCAGTGATTTAATCGACAGTTATTCTGAGAAATGTATTAGTATTCAGTTGTTTTCTGGTCCACACTTATTGAATACTGAGATCAAGAATGTTGATTTCCATTTTTCTTCAGTAATGTTTTTCTGATATATTTATAGGTAGTATCAAACTCTGGAGGAACATAATTGAGAATAATACCATGCCTTATATTATTGGTTTATTCATTTCTTGAAGCAGCCGAAGCAATCAGTGGGGAATCACTTCTTGAATGGATAAATGGAAATGCACCTTTTGAATTTATAATTATTGATGTTCGTGATACAAGCAGTGCAAGATCAACCGGTGTTATCGGAAAAGGGTCATGCAGTGCTTACAATATTCCATTTACACTTTTTAATAAGAACACGATAGACAGTATGCTTGAAATCATACCCAAAGACACAGCAACTGTTTTTTATTGTTTTAGTGATAATGTAAGCAGTACAATGGCAGATGATTTTAGTAATTATGATGAAAAACTGGCCAGGCTTTACTACCTTGAAAAAGGGTTCAGGGCATGGGATGGGCCAATAGTACCCGTAGAAAAGGTAAAGCCAAATGATATTTTCCCGTCAACCTTTTGTTCCGAAACATTAATTAGTTATTCAATAACTCCGAAAATTAAAACTGAAAAAGGGCATGACAATTCAGTTTTTGATCTTCATGGGCGTATCTGTGGAAACAGTACTATAAAAATTCCTGGTATACATATTGTTGACAAAAAAACAATCATGTACCTGAAACACCGGTAATCCCAGAAAGTCTTCACGACCTGTTTTTTGGCTTCAAATACAGATTCACTCCTTGTGTTAATTCTTTAACCGTGTTTCTGTTCATATACTGTGCAGAAATTTATATTCATTAAATCTTCGTAACTGTGCTATAATCATGATTATTCAATAAAAAGGGAGTTTTTCAATGCGGATTTTATCCGGTATTAAACCATCTGGAACAATTCATATTGGTAACTATTTAGGAATGATTCGACCTATGGTGGAATCTCAGGAAAAAGGTGAACTTTTCTGCTTTGTTGCAAATATGCACAGCCTGACCACTGTTTTTGATGGAAAAAAGATGGCTCAATATACAAATGAAGCGATTCTTGATCTGCTGGCACTTGGTATCGACCCTGAAAAGTCGGTTTTCTGGGTACAGTCTGATGTGCCGGAAGTAGCAGAATTGACCTGGTACTTAAACAATATTACCCCAATAGGGCTTCTTGAACGATGTCATGCATATAAAGATGCCGTTTCCAAAAACATTCCCGCAAACAATGGATTGTTTTCTTATCCGGTTCTTATGGCAGCGGACATACTTGCTTACCAGTCTACAGTTGTTCCTGTTGGAAGAGACCAGAAACAACATGTTGAAGTAACAAGAGATCTGGCAATTAAATTCAACAACACATACGGTAATGTTTTTAATATTCCGGATGCGCAGATACGGGATGAGATTGCAGTGATTCCCGGAACAGACGGACAAAAAATGTCAAAATCATACGGTAATACCATAGAAATTTTTGGACCAGAAAAAGCGATCCGGAAAAAAATAATGAGCATAGTAACAGATCCTACACCTGTAGAGGCTCCAAAAGATCCGGATAAAAGTATTATCGTTTCAATTTATAAACTTTTTGCATCCGAAGAAAAAACATCTTTAATGTCAACAAGGTTTAAAGAAGGTGGTTACGGTTACGGTGAAGCAAAAAAGGAACTGTTTGGTGTTTTATGGGAGTATTTTTCTCCATTCAGGAAAAAGCGTGAAGAGCTTGTTTCAAATCCTGAAACTGTTAAGGAAATAAGAAAAAAAGGTGCTCAGAAGGCTCGTGAAGCTGTTATTCCTACACTTGAAAAAGTTCGTAAATTAGTGGGTGTCAATAACAGTTTTTGTTAACCCAAAAATATTGGTGGTATGTCAGTATAGACAGTCTGGCGCAAACACTGTATAACGTTATTGCTCAATCTGTTTTTATCGAATACCATTTTTCGGTTGATAACTGCTATAACGGTATACACCAGAAACAGTTATTGTACCCGATGCGGAATCTGCACGCAAGAATCGATTGATTCCGGATGTTGAGAAGCGGATTCCGAGTATATCGACACTGCCATAAACATCATCATTTCATTTCCAATTAAAACCATCTGTTTTTTATTTTTTTCCAATATAAGCCCAGAACATCAATTTTTTCCCTGGCACTTTAATTTTATATGTTTTTTAGCAGTTTTATTACCACGCTATAAACTATTTCGACCCAGCTCGATTGGGAATTTCCCGCATCCATTTCACTGTTTTTGAGACCAATAAACGCAGTGCTCATATCAATAAGAAATCGAACACCGGCAGGTCGAAGGTATTGTCACACTGGTGTCAGTATGATAAAATAGTCCTTCGAAGTATCTTTCCAAGTCTCTATGAACAGGAGACATAAATTGATCGTCAAACCAATTGGTCCTGTGTGTGCGGATTATTCATCATGAAACTTGTTATACAGATACCCTGCTGGAATGAAGAGGAGATGGTTGCGCGTATGGTGCGGTCGATTCCCTCCCGTATCAATGGGGTTGATGAGACAGAGATAATAGTTGTCGATGATGGTTCTACTGACAATACCGTTGAGATGGCCAGAAAAGCCGGGGTGAGTAAAGTTATTTGCCTTCCGCGACACAAGGGACTGGCATCAGCTTTTATCAGGGGTATAGAGGAGGCCTTTGACAGGGGAGCAGATATCCTGGTCAATACCGATGCCGATATGCAGTATGATTCTGAGAGTATTGCGGATTTGATACGGCCGGTGATTGAAAACAGGGCCGATATGGTTATCGGAGACCGTCTTTGCGCAAGACCGCGCCCCTTTGGCCCACTGAAAATGATTTTTCAGCGGCTGGGTACCGCAGTAGTACGATTCTTCTCGGGAACGTATGTCACTGATGCCGCCTCCGGGTTCAGGGCATTCAGTCGCGCGGCAATAAAGGAACTGGTAATTCATGACAAGTTCTCCTATACAATGGAAAGCATCTTTTTAGCCGGTGCCAAACAGCTGCGTATTGTCAATGTACCGGTAAAGACCAATGCGGTAACTCGCAAAAGCAGGTTGTTTAAAACGCTGTGGCAGTACATCTGCCGGTCTGCCGAAACAATTATACGTATATATCTCATGTATCATCCTCTGCGTTTTTTCGTGTCGATTGGAATTTTATTTCTTACCGGGGCCTTTGCCCTTGGATTACGATTCCTTCTTTTTTATTTCCAGGGTGATGGAGGTGGCCATGTGCAATCACTGATACTGTTGGTAGTGTTCTCTATTATCGGTGTTCAAAGTATCATTGTCGGTCTGGTGGCAGATGTGGTATCCGCAAACAGACGACTTCTGGAGGAAATACGCATAAGACAGATGGAGATTAAAAAGTGAATAAATCATTATGGGTGCAAATTGTTGCAGTACATGCTTTCTTAATCTTCTTTATCTCTACGCTAATGACATTGACTAAATGGTTTCCCTATGGATCGGTTGTAATCGGGTTACGTGAATGGCTTTACAAATTATTCTGAGCATCATTGTGGTCTTCTGGCTATTGACTATCTATACTGGCAGCGGAGCCCTTGTTTTACACATACTGAAACTGGACCAGGTCTGCAATAAGCCGACACGGGCTCTGACCGCGTTTGCTCTCGGCTTCGGAATGATCGGTAATGGTATCATGACACTGGGTTTTATTGACAAACTAAGTGTTTTTTACATTTTAATTCTGCTGTTTTTCTTCTCTGTGCCGGCGATCTTCGGGATTGCAAGAGTTAACTTGCGTATTCATTTTAATCAATTGCAGACACAGTTTCGGGCATATTACCGTGAAGCTCCTTTTTTCTCAGTCCTCTCGTTATTGCTTCTGATCGGTTACTGGGCTCGAAGCCTTTTGCCGCCAACCGGCTTTGACAGTCTCATGTATCATTTGTCTACAATAAAACTGTACCTGAAACGAGGTGGCTTTTGGGATATTTATTTCAATGGACAATCAGATTTTCCAATGTTTACTCAGATGCACTATGCGATCGGGCTGGCTCTGGGCAATGATATCATTGCAAAGGGTATTTCCTTTCTTTTTTTTATGGCAGCTGCCATACTGGTATTTGATCTTACCCGCTCACTGACCCAAAACAGAAATGCACACCTGCTTTCACTGCTGATTTTTATGACGCTTCCGGTGATAATTCCCAATGGGGCAACATGTTATGTGGATATCAGCCAGGCATTGTGGACTGTGCTGTCGATCAAGTTGATTTACGAAATGCGCAAATCCAATACACGAGTCTGTCAGTTGCTGGTTCCCGCATTTATCGCGGGGCTGTCGGTTCAATCGAAAGTCTTTGGAATATTTACTATCCCGCTGCTGATCGCTGTTCTGCTGATAACTCGTAAGAGAAATCTCGTTTGGCGGCGCAGTTTTACCGAGTATTTCATTCTTGTCAGTGTTCCTCTTCTGATGGCGCTTCCCTGGTATGCAAAAAGCATCGCATATAACGGCACTATTCTCCTTCGCGCAGGTGATTCACTGATGGCTGGAAAGCAGGGAAATGTCTTTGTTCATTTGCTGTCGTTTGCCGCTGATAGTATCAAACGTGCAATCACCGCACCCTGGCATTATTCCCTTTTTCAGTCACAGCACAGGATGAACACCTTCGGGCCGATTTTTCTTATGGTTCTACCGTTTATACTGTTTTTGAGATCCATACCAGCAAGATTAAAGCACTATCTTTTGATGGCTGCGTTGTATCTTTTCCAAATCATACTGATGGACACCGTTGTTTTACAGAATGGAAGCAGTATCAGATACACTATGTCGGTTCTGTTTTTCATTATTCCACCAACGGTATGGGTCCTTACCGAAATGAGATCACATCTGCCGTCAATTCATACGTTTATCCATTCGCTGGTTCTTGTAACCATTATTCTGAATGCAGGTGTGTTTTTCAAAAGATACAATCGCGAGTGGTATGCATTATTGACGATGAAGACAAGAAAAGATTACTTGCGTTCAGTACTTCCCGAATATCCGGTGATCGAAAAGATAAACAGCCTTGAGGACAACGGCATCATCATGCCAGTGTACAACTTCTCTGAATATTTGATTGACAAGGAGTATATCACTGCCTACAGAAGATATGCTTCGCGTAAAGAGTTTATACAGGACCTGAAAAGAAAGAATATCCGGTATTTCTTCGGAAACAATACGCTGCAGTTAGAAGAGAACAAGAACCCTTTTTCGGAAATAAACGAAAAGGAACTGGTGTATGAAAAGAACGGCTTTACCCTTTTCAGGCTTAACTACTAATTAAGGTCTTAGTTAGTGAGGGAAACGGTTGCGTGTATGAGTGGTACTGATGCACGTGGCACTTTGTCTTGTCCTGATATATGTTTACAGTAATTTGAAAGCGGTATAAATGGAAATCAGGAAGAATGAGGTTTATTTGCACTTCTTCGTGATAATGACCTTTTTGTGAAAGGTCGCACTGATTTTGACACATTGCACCAGGCAAACTACCCGGTGCAGTAAGAGCATCTTACAAGTCACCACTTTTAATCCGGGTATAATCTTTCTGACCTCTCAGTCTTAATCTTCAAGCATCATCTTTTCAAGTTTTAACGGCTCAATATACTCGCCGTCTTTATAGGCCCGCATATTTCCACCCGAAATTTCATCAATCAAAACAATACTGTTGTCCGGTTTAACCCGTCCGAATTCAAGTTTTATATCATAAAGCTCAAGCCCCTTTTTAGCCAGCTCCGATTTGATACTTCCGGATATGCGTCTGGTTAGTTCCTTAAGAGTAGCATATTCTTCTTTAGTGAGAATCCCCAGTATCTCAAGCCCATCTTCGGTAATAGGAGGATCATTTCTCGCGTCATCTTTGAGCGTAATTTCGACAAACGCATCAAGTGGATCTCCATCCTTTGCATACAGTCCATAACGGCGAATGAAACTGCCAACAGCTCTGTACCTGCAAATTACTTCGATACCCTTCCCGAATACCTCTGCAGGTTTCACTGTCATACTGGCTTCATCAATATTAGCATCAATATAGTGAGTAGGAATACCCTGATCCCGTAGTTTTTCAAAGAACAGTTTTGTCAGCCTGAGCCCTGCTCTTCCAGCTCCTTCAATTGCGAGCCCCACAGTATTTGCACCCGGATCGAATTTTCCATCCTGTCCGGTAACATCATCCTTGAATTTTAACAGGTAATTCCCATCTTCAAGCGCGTATACATCCTTTGTTTTACCTTTATTGATAAGATTCATTCCTTAATGCCTTTCGGGTAGAATGTGAAAAGAGTTAATTTGAAAACTCAAAAAATAATTTTGTGTCGTATCGTATGCATAGTATCCAGGGTTCAGTGTTCAGCCATTGCGATGCTTGGGCGAGGTACTGCCGAAACTGAAGTGAAGGAATTAAGGTGACTTCTGTTACGAGGCAGTTGTATATTTATATGAATTGGAGTGAAACAATGAATCATAGAGACATACGCTGGATTCAGCGGTTCGATAGTTATAAAAAAGCACTTGATAATCTTTCTGAAGCGGTAGCACTTTCAAAGAAGCGGGAACTATCCAGACTTGAAAAACAGGGGCTTATCCAGGCTTTTGAATTCACTTATGAACTGTCCTGGAAAACGCTTGAGGATTTTTACTTTTCTCAGGGTGAGATCGATATTCAGGGAAGCAGAGATGCGTTTCAGATTGCTTTTCAAAGAGGACTGATCAGCAATGGTGAGGCATTTATGAACTCCATAAAGAGTCGGCAAATGACAAGTCACACCTATAATGAAACAACTGCTGAAGATATCTACAGTGATATTGTAAACGACTTTAATGCATTTCTGGAACTGAAAGAACGTCTGGAAAAAGAAACACACAAGGTGAAATGATAAATGTCTGGATTATCCGATGCCACAATTAAAAAAATCCAGGTTATATTTTCCAACTATCCTTCAATAGATAAAGTCGTATTGTACGGGTCCCGGGCAAAAGGAACTCACAAACCTGGATCAGATATCGATCTTGTGCTTTATGGTACTCATCTGACATTAAAAACGGTATACGCAATAATGGAGGATATCGAACATCTTTATCTTCCTTATAAATTTGATATTACAATCTATTCCTCAATAGATAATCCAAAACTTCTTGAACATATAAACAGAGCGGGAAAGTTATTCTACCGGAAATAGCCTTTGAGAGGCTCTGGCTAAAGTTGTCCCGATTACTGGCATTATTCTCTCCCCTGCAGTTGAACAAGGTTTGAAATATAAAAAGAGGGATTTATCATAAATCTATTGACAAAAAATCAGAGCGGTAACAATTAAGCATGCAAACTGCAGTCTGCAACATTTCCTGATAACTGTTTTTTCCTCGGACAGGTACCTGGTTTTGTTTCAGATATCTGTTGTGGTTCCAGACATATACCTGAAAAGTTTCCTGATATCATTCGGGCAGCCCAAAACCAGGATAAAACCATTTCTGACAACTGTTCGGTTCCTGAATTGTTACCCGGAACCGTTTTTGATATCTGTTGAGCATCTGAATTGTTGACAAAAAAGTATACAGGTATCTGTTATGCCAATAAATCCTTATCAGAAACTCCGGGAGACTGGAAATCATCCGCCCGAAAGATATCAGGAATATTAAATGACAATAGTTTTATCAGAAAAATGATACCGGATATTGTTATTGTCAATGATCGGATCACCAAATCGTTAAAAGGTTTGTTTTTAGTCATGAACCGGATTATATAACTGATATCCCGAATCCATTTGGAAAAGATTTTTATATTCTAACTGACAATCAGATTTGTTTTAAACAGGGATCAGATACCATTATCGTTATATGATTTTGTTTCAGACTGGAGTACATCAGTCTATCAGTCTGTATTGTATAATCATATCAAAACATGTATTCGGGACAATACCGCACCTTGTACCCGTTATTGTCCCCTTTCGTTTTCAAACAGGAATATTCCTGCATCCGGATCTATCAACCATATTTGAAAAGTTTTCCAAGAGACCACACATTGGGATGATACTGATGTAACCAGAGGACCTGCACTACCTGTTTTAGTTTGGAATGATATTTGCATCATCATACACATTTTTGCTGAAATTAATGCATTTAGCTATATATTCCCAATTTATTCCCACAAAGTTTTCCAAAATGAAAAAATATAATCAAAACAGGAAAATTTTAATTTTTCAAAGGAGCATTTATGAATTACACTGACAAAGAAGACTGGACCAGTGACAGGCAGAAAGAGATAGATCTGGAAATTGAAAACAATACCTTGAGAACTGAAATAGAGCTCAAAGGCGGTACTTTTGGAAAATCGGATTCAATTGATCCAATTTTGGAAAATGAATTTCTAAAAAATGTACGTGCGTTTGAAGAAGCAGGAAAGGAATCTGAAATTCCTGTGCGTTCACTTTTCCCTTCGGATTACCAGTTTCCTTCTGTTGATACTCTGTCGGAAAAAGAGGTAAAAGATAAATTGCAATATATTACCATGGTTTTTGGTCAAAATAACATTCAACTTGATTATTCCGAAGACCTTCCGGACCGCATTCTTTACAAACATATTACAGAGCAGGTAATTCCCCATGAAACGATCTGTTGTCAAACAATTCCGGGTTTTATTTGTCATTTGGATGGATGCGGAGGGGATTGTGAGAGTTGTTTTCAAAAAAAGTACTGTTCAACAGCCAAAGAGCTGGATGAAGAGGAGGAAGCTGGTAACGAAGTATATTAATATTTGAATATGAAGCAGCTCTGTTGTATGCGGAAAAGGTGTAACAATGGCACAACCATGTTTCTTCTTCACCGAAAAAACATGGTCGAGCCTCATTTACCTGCCCGAAAACAAAAGTATAGTATTTAAAAAGCTGCTTTAGCATTTTACTCAAAAAAGGCTTAGACAATGTTTACCAGTTATTTATCACGTACCATGGTTTCCGGTCTCTTCTTATTTATTCTGGTTTCTGTTGCAGCGGCTTTGGACTCATTCTCCCATTACCGGAATATACCTCTTAACAGCAGTATTACCTCCGTTCAACCGATGACAGGGATTGTACTGTGGACTGACAATCACAAAAACAAAACCGATGCAATCTCACTTGAATACTCCTATATGCTTTATAACAGTGTTGTTAAAGAGAAAGGGGTTTACGACTGGTCCTCATTAGATGTTCTTCTGGAAAAAGTTGCATCCAGAACACATCAGGCTGTTTTGCGTTTCAGATTCGTTTATCCAGGCTACAAAACATCCGTTCCCGATTACATAAAAAGTTTAGATGACTACAATGAAACCGAAGGAGAGAGTGAAGGTAAGGCGACCTGGTTTCCGGACTGGACGCATGAAGAACTTCAAAGCTTTACACTAGAGTTTTATGCTGAACTTGCAAAACGATACGATAAAGATCCACGCATCGCTTTTATCCAGACAGGATTTGGACTCTGGGCTGAATACCATATTTATGATGGTCCTTTTACACTGGGTAAAACGTTTCCTTCAAAGCAGTTTCAGGCAGAGTTTTTCAGACATCTCGACACTGTATTTGTCTCCACGCCATGGAGTATTTCCATTGACGCCGCTGATGAGGAGTACTCCCCTTTCAAACAGCAGAGTGATCTCAAATCAATCCGATTCGGGCTTTTTGACGACTCCTTCATGTGTGAGAGTCATAGTGGATACAACAGCAGGTGCTGGAATTTTTTTGACTCAAAGAGATATCTTCAGTCTCCTGCAGGAGGAGAATTCAGCTACTACACGGATTATGATCAGAAGCATGTACTTGACCCGCAAGGCATTCACGGGGTTAGCTGGGAAGATGCCTGCAAAGCATATCATATCAGCTATATGATCGGAAATGATCAGGTGGATTATCAAACTACAGATAGAATTAAAGAAGCGGGAATGATTGCAGGATACAAATTTCGTATAAACCGTTTTTTAATTTCAGATGATTCTGCATTGGTCGAAGTTCAAAACATCGGTGTTGCACCTATTTACTATGATGCATACGTGGTAGTTGGTGGAATCCGCGCCAGAGAATCGCTAAAATTACTTGAACCAGATTCCTCTATAACATGCAATTTTGGGATAAGTCAAAACAACCTTGATCTTACCATCGAATGTGACCATATAGTGCCAGGTCAGCAAATTGAATATGAAGCAGATCTGAAAGGTACCAGTATTATAAGGAATATTATATTTACACAAAAGGTGCAGAAATTTACCTCTTCAGGGAAATTATCTCTTTTTCTACCTGATGGCCGGTTGGTTTATTCCAGAAATATCAGATCTTGTAACAAGGAGATTATCTCAATTTTACACCAGATACGCAGAGAAACTCTGGCAGAAGGCATTATTTTCTACCGGTTCGAGAACAGTGATTATTGTCATCATGGAAGGGTACTTTTAACAGGGGACAATCTGATACACAGATGATTTATGTTTATTAAACAGGCACCTTGATATTAGCCTTGCATGAATTGTCCGATGGTTCTTCAGATATTTCCTGTTCCATCGTCTCAACTATAAAGAAAGAGAGTAATGGAATTGAAACAGAAATTGAAATTAGAAAGGCTGAGATAACTGATGCTGGAGTGTGCCTACAGAAATCTTCTTTTCAGCCAAAAGATATTGGAACTATCCAGAAGAGTATTATGATGCATGGAAAGATGAATTGTCATTAAGTCCTAAATCGGATGATTAATTTACAGCTTGTCCCGCAGTGCGGGAATGAGCTGCACAGCGGCATTGAGTTGAAAGGTTTTTATGGCTATGGAGGTCATAATAAAATGGTGAATTATGAATGCTGAGAGGTGAAAAAAAGCTACAATCGTTGTCGTAATCGTAACCGTGCTCGAGTGAATATTAAAAACGTTCTGGATCTGATTCTTATGCCAATGTCCGCGAATCAGATCGTGTGAAAGAATCTTTACTATTTAGGTTAAGTATAACACTGTCTGTGTAGCTTTTCTCACGTACAAAGAATCGTTGCCTTTATTCCATACTTTCATTCCCAGAAATGCTTGAGATAATCACCCAGAGAGTGTATAAAAACCCTGTTATGAGGAAACCATTCTACTGGAAAAAGATTCCTGTATTGGTGATTATTGTATCTTTCATCGATGAGCAGAATAACTCCCCTGTCCTGCTCTGAACGGATAACCCGACCGGCAGCCTGCATCACCTTGTTCATTCCGGGATAAAGGTAAGCATATTCATAACCACAACTTTTAGTTTGCTGAAAGTAATCTCTTATAATATCTCTTTCAAGGCAGATTTGTGGTAAACCAACTCCCACTATTATTGTGCCAATCAAACGATCACTCTTGAGATCTATTCCTTCAGAAAACACTCCACCCAGAACACAAAAACCCAACAATGTTTCTTCAGGTTCTGATTGGAAATTCTGTAGAAACCGATCTCGTTGCGGTTCTGACATCGTTGAAGTTTGCACAATTGTTTTAAGGTCAGGATTTTTTTCATTAAAAATGTCATATACATTGAGCATATACTTATAAGAGGAAAAATAAGCCAGGTAGTTTCCCGTTTTGGAATTCACTACATGAGCTAAATAATCTGCCAGTATGGAATAACTTTTTTCCCGGTTCTGGTATTTGGTGGAAACATCGGTAGCCACAAGAAAACACCTGTTTTTAATATCAAAGGGAGATGGCAGACTGACAAGAGCATCATCTGGACTGCCGCCCAGAATCTCACGGTAGTAGGGAAGAGGTGTGAGGGTTGCCGAAAAAAATATAGATGATTTCCCTCTTTTTAATGTTTCACTCAACATGAAAGAGGGATCCACACAGAAAAGTTTTACTATAATATTTTTTTCCAGTTTCTGCACTAAAAACAGATAGTGGGAATCAAAAAGCTCGGACGTTCTTATAAAAGCAAGAGCATCAAAATACAGTTTCAGGATATCGTCATTATCAAATTCTCTGTTAATTTTTAAGAACTGTTCACATTCCTCAATGAACGCTTTAAGAACGAGGCAGAGTTTAGAGTCAATTTCTGTACTTGTAGACAGCGTTTTTTCTCCGACCCTCTTACCTAGCGCATTAAGCCGGTTACTAACCCGTCCTGATTGCTTGTAAACCCCTGCATGTGATGTTTTGAAAAAGCTTCTCATCTGTTTAAAAGCAGATCTTTGTATTTGTGCAGAAAACATTTCTCTGGATCTATCAATCAGATTATGAGCCTCATCAATAAGAAAAGTGAAATCACCGCTATTATC
>DATGNN010000432.1:0-2265 GCA_035306725.1 Chitinispirillaceae bacterium
CGAAACAACAAGGTATTAAATAATATGCTGGCAGATGAACAATCCAAAACAGCTTTTATAGAGGCGCTTCGTACAGTAGCTACGGAGTTGGAAAATAACAAGGATAATAAATAATTAAAAAAACAAACGAAATTATGTCAAAAGCACAAGCAGCCGTTGCAGCACAAAAGCAACAAGAAACAGCCTTGGGAAAGTCCCCCAATGTATTGGCTAAAATGGGTGGGTTCAGCTTTGTTGAATCTATTGTTGATGGGATTGCAAATATGAATTCAGAAAGAAAGGCAAGAAAGCAAATCTTTTTGACCGATAGCAACAAAGAGGCGGAAAGAAAAGAACTCTTAAAGAAAATCAATCTATGGATTGATTTATTGGAGTCCAACGACTCTACCGATAAAATGGTCGAAACCTGTAAGTCTAAGGCAAATGCAGCATCCGGTACATTAAAGAAGAATCTGAAAAATACGTTGGAACAAACGCGTGAATTGGAAACATCTTACAGAACGGTAGCACAGTTCTATAAAAATACCGAACTGGACAAGGTGGACAATGTACACATCATCAATGCTTCTTTAGAGCAGGTGAAAGATTTGGACAACCCTGTCTTTATCGACCATATTGCTGCGGAGTTTAAACAATACTTCGATAGGCTGGATTTGAGAGACAACTACTCCATTTTTGCCATTCCGGGCTATTTGGGGTCTAACAAGGTCGTAGAGAAATGGGCAAAGATATGTAATGAAAACAAAGTAATGCTGGTTACAGACTTTGCCGATCTGGACAAGCCGGATGATGTGGTCGATTTGTTTTACAGTGCCAACCTAACAGGTGGCGAGCTACACAGAAGTAACGTCATTATGACTTGTAACTGGATGGTAGGAAGAGGAAAAGCAGGTGAGATTGGTGAAGAAGACAATGTATATATCCCGCCTTCCACTTCACTTGCCGGAAAAATTCACAAAACGCTGATGTCACAGGTTGCCGCCGGTAAAAAGCACGGTAGCATCAATGAAGTGGATGCAGTGAAGTTTGAGTTGAAGAAAAGCGAGATCTCTCAATTGGAAAAAATGGGATTGGTTCCGATGGTCAACGAGTATGGTAAGATTATGGCATTTTCGGCTAAAACCCTGTTTACCGGAGATAATATAGGACTTCAGACTTATTCTGTAGTTCGTGTATTCGATCATGTTACCAAAGTACTGTTGGATTTCTTAAACCGTAGAGCTTTTGAAAACTGGACGGCTAAGAATGAAGATGATCTGAGAAAACAGATTGTCCGGTTTTTGGACGGTATCAAAGGTGCTGATAAGTTGATTGAGAAATTCAAGATAGTTCGTTTCGAGCAGGATAAGCACCAGAAAGACAGAGTTTGGTTGGATATTCGTATTACACCGTATTTTCCATCGAAATCCTTTGTAATCAAACTGGACGGACACAAGGGAGATGATGGAAATGAGTGGGATGCAGAATATGTACAGGAATAATATTTTCATCACAGAACTATTTAATCATTTTAAGAACAGGAATCTGACAGAAGATTTTCCGAAGATTCCTGTTGTTTTTTTATGAGTTGCTTTTCAATAAATCGTTTATGCGGTCATTGCCTTTTTACAGGAGCGATTTTTTTGTTGTGCTTGTTACAATCCTGTCAATCTAAGGATAAACCGGACAAGTTACCGGAAGATATTTCCAACAGGAAATTTCATCGAATCAATCTCTTTTCAGAAGAAAGGATAACCGAGCATAATGATACCGGAAAATTGTCATTTGACCAGGCGTATGAATCAAGTAAATACGTTCTGTTTGCTGCTGGTATTATAAAAATTGATAGTTCTGATACAAGAGGTGTTCATCCATTTTATATATACAAAGTAAATAAAGGTCTTGTGGAAAAACCGGCGGATACCAATAAATTAAAGTTTCCTGTGTATTTCATGTCAAATGAAAGCCTGTTTAAAGGACAAAGCATAAACGACTCTGTTTACCTGTTTTTATCACCACTTGAAGATTATCATATTTTGAGAAAGAATACGGCAGTTGAGTGCAAATGGGTTAGAGATGCACCTTTTATTAAGCGGTAAAATTAAAGATGGGTGTAGTAAAACTACTCTACTTTTTCACTTTTTGGTGAGTTTGTTAGGTCGTTAAGAATCGCATTGATAACTTTGGATTAGTAAAATTAATATTAATCTTAAAACTGTAAGAAAATGGCAGAAAACAATGCAAGAGCGGTGTTGAAATTCAACGGAGGAGACGCTCAAAAGGTTC
>DATGNN010000433.1:0-12096 GCA_035306725.1 Chitinispirillaceae bacterium
CTGCGTCCTTCTGCTTTTTCCAGTTCAAATCTCGCTTCCGCCAACTCCAGCTTGTTTCTGTAATAATCCAGGTACGCATTGTTTGTATCAAGAACAAAATCTGTTTCCTCTATACGCCTGATAATTGTTTCTATATTTACCAGACCGTTTGTGTCAAAAGCAATAAATGAAGAGTCCCCAAGATATCTTTTTGCATTCTGCTCAAGGACTTGAATGTTTTTCTCGATTTCCTTGCACGCCACCCACTCTTTTGTTCTGTCGTTTTCCTCTTTTATCAGTTGCTCCAGCTTGAATTTTTCACTGTGTGCCTGACTCTCCATTACATTTATACGGTCATTGTATAATGTTATCAGTTCCTGGTAATATTCATGCAGGGTTTTGTATTCAACAAGATAAACATATAACAGGTATCTTTCATAAATTGCTTCATTCAATAATAACTTCCGTTTATATTCGTTATTTGATACTATTGTACTATTAAACCTTGAGGCCGCCCTGGTTTCGCCAATACCTCTTGGCTTGATTCTTATTGAGTACAGGAAATCTTCCTCGTCAAATCCGGTATTTCTTATTCTGAATTCAACATTATCAATACCAGGAATACCATTATACTTTTTGCTTACTCTCATCTCTCCTTCATAAGATACTACCAGGGGATCTTTAGCTGCCGTCAACAGCAGATCTTCAAAAGAAAATTTTTTACCTGTATCAGCAGCCGTAACACTAATAAAATTCAGTACCATTCCCAAAATCAGAATTATCTTTTTCACAATACATCCTCTATCGTAGTAAATTGAGACGCCTTTTTTTCTCCATTATCAAAAGTTATCAAAATCCGGTTTCCGTTTTTATCGTAGGTTAAGCCTTCAGGTTTCGAATCATGAATTTCGTATATCATTCCCGGGATTTTTGTATTCTGAAACAAGACCCATAAACTGCCCATATGTTCCGATTCATCCTTTCCCCTGGAAAGGATGTATAAATCATCATTTATGAAACATAAATCGGAAATTCGATATATTACGCTGTTTTTCTTGTCTTTTAAGGATAACAGACGCCATAAATGTACATTTTCGGCTTTAAGGTTTTGGGATTCAAAAACATTTTCAATATCATCTATTTTTAATATGGCCGATTTGTTACCTATTAAAGGATCTTTAAAACCAATATACAGACAATCGTCTTTATACGCAATTCCCTCTACATCAGGCAAACGCTTGTCTTTATCAATTTTTACAAGACTTGCCCACGAAACCCCCGAATCACTCTTCATGGCATCCTGAAGAATATTGATCAACAGTATTTTTCCATCAAGAACAAACTCTTCACCATTTCTTTTTAACCGCACAAGTAACCGTCTTGAATCCGGCAATTTTCCATTTTTCTTTGGATTCTGCGAACTTGCAATATATATGTATCCGCTGTCATCCATTGTTATCGCTTCCATATCATCCATTTTATCAAGACCATCAATTTTTACCGTTTTTTCGATTACCCCATCCCTGTTCATGAGAAAAAGGTCTGTGTGCTCATCACTCACTATACAATACTTTTGTATATCATCCAGGTATATTGCCCCTGAAGCTTCTATCCCCACGGAAGACATCTCTTCATCAACATACACTATATTAATTAAATTAGATGACGGTATTACTGTTTCCGAATCCTGAACCGATTCAGCGCGTGATAAGAAACTATTAAAAAGATCTTTTAAAGCTGAACTTCCTTCTTCCCTTGTTTTTTCAAAAGATATTACGACTTTTTCTCCCAGAAGAAAACCACTGTTTGGTGGTATTCTGACACTAACTTCACGCCCCCACATCTGTACTTCAGGAACTTTCCTCAACCTTACTGGATATTCGACAATTCTTGTTCCAATTCCTATTACTTCACCCTGAACCATGTCTTTCTTGTTGGTCATTGATTTAACAATAACCTTCTGCCCCAACCCTATTGAACTGTGCAAACGTTCATGAATATATCCCTGTACAAAAGATGGTGATTTTGAATGTAGTGTTGCTATGGAATCAAAGGCAGAAACCATCTCGCCCTGACGATAGAAAACTGCGCCAACGACTCCATCATTTTTTGCAGTAATGACAAGTTTTTCTTTTTGCTCGCTGTATAGCCTGAGAATGTCTTCATACTGCTTGAGCTGTTCTTTGATGGGATCAGCTCCATAAGATATCCTGCTTGAAAGGTTGTCATCCATAATACTGTTGAGCTCCTCAAGACGCACAAGCTCCTTTTGCAGACTTTTCATACGAATCTCTGTAGGATTGTTACCATCAGATACATTTTCTATTGCATCTCTGTTAATGCTTCTCAACTGGCTCATAAGCTGGCGGTTAATTTCATATTGCGACTGAAGCTGCTGTAATTCCGAACGTATCTCAATTATTCTTGACTCATGTTCAGTTTTAAGCGTCCTCATCTCGGACTTTGAAAGATTAGTCTCAACCTTACTGCGAATTTTCAGTTCATCAATCAGATGTTTATATTCACTTATTTTCAGATCAATTTCCGGGCTTCTAAGCTCAACAAGTGTATCCCCGGCATTTACATACTGTCCGGGTGTCATGTGAACATTTTTTATTTCCACACCAAATTCACTGCTTATCACTTTTTCTTTTGTATCTGCAATGCCGAAAAAATTTGTAAACTCCTTGCGATAACTGACAGTTATAACGGTCAAGGCAACCAAAGCGCAAACACACACACCATAAAAAGCTTTCATTTTAATTTTCCTGTTATTGAATTTACAATTAATTGTTTTGAAAAGTCAGGACTGTCTATAGTTCAACTGTCGTTTCCTGCAGGAGAAGATTTACGTCCTTGATTGTGTAAAGTTTTTTTATTTCCTCTACAAAACCTTCCTTTGACAATCTGTTTTTCATTTTTATATGGTAGGCATAATCAAGTCTGCTCCCCTGCGCCATCTCCCTCAGACTTATCAGAGCAAATTGTTTGCAATAATTTTTCATTATATTCTCAAGATTTTTATGCATATCTGCATTGGTTTCTATGTTAAATCGAAGCATTCCATCATAATTCCTGTTTTGACCAAAATTGGAATAGTATAATGCAAAAGTAGCTCCGCAAAATCCCAATGTTCCGATAATTGCCATACCATAACCAAAAACACCACAGGCAATTCCCGCGGCAACAGATGCAAACATGAATACTATGTCACGCGGATCCTTGAAAACAGTCCTGAAACGTATCATTGATAAAGCACCCAGCATTCCAAGTCCTCTCAGAGGATTGTCCCCCATTGCCTGCATGACCATACCTGCAACAATGGAAACCAGAATAATGGCCTGTACATAATTACGCGAATAGGAAAGCCCCCTGTATGTTTTTTCGTATGTCAAAGCTATCAGCGACGACAACAGAAAAGACAGCAAAACCGTGTATATTATACTTATAAGTGAAGGATTCGAGGTCGTTGTCTGTAATGTTAAAAAATCAAGCATTTTGCTTTCCCCCCCCTGTATGCTTTCTGTTTACTAAAATATTAATATGCAATCAATAAAGGCAGGGCAGTTTTTACATTCCCGATTGAAATATCAACTGCATAAAAACCGGATGGAATAGAACAATCGTTTATTTTCATGATATGTTGACCACTCCTTCGTATTCCCTGATCCAAAATCTTTACTGTTTTCCCCTGCGCTGAAACCAGCCGAATTTTTACCATATCAGTTTTTTTAACGTTGTATTTAACTGTCAAACCATTGTTTTTTGAGCTGAATGCATTTGCGATACAACCGTTTTTATTGATTTCTGCCAGGCGAGGCCGCACAGGCAGGTTTTTCTCTATCTGATCACGAATGTTTTTGTAACGTTTTTCCGGAAATGATTTTATTCCAGGTAAACGAATTAATTGAAATCCGTCACTTATATTAACATTCTCTTCAATGTTCTTAATAAAATCCTCATCTGTGAACATCTTGTTTTCATCCGCAAATACATGTTCCTCAACAAGATCCTTTATTTTGTCAGCAGCAGCAGATATCGATTCCACAGATGCTGGTCCATCCATCATGCCCCTGACATAGTTAAAGTAAACCTTTCGCAGGGAGTCATTCTCAAGTATTCTTCTATTCAGTGGACGTTCTTTAAGGTTCGGAATATTTACTATATCCATTTCATAAACATCCCAGTTATATGAATGAGCACCAAAACTCATATCCAGATCCCATGGCAGGATCATGAATTTACCAGACGTTGGATCATCATAGAAATAAAAATTCCTGCCTGTTCCTGTATAGCTGTCGAAATGGGAAAGAACAACCGTAAATGCCAGATGACGGATACAGTTATCAAGATCCAGATATTTTCCGGCAACATCCACGAACTCTTCATCAGGAGTATTATTCAGAAGGTTGATCATGTAAATAAAATCAGACCAGTTATTCTCTTTTTCATTTGTCTTCAACTCATACTCATCCTTGTAACTTGATTGATTCGGGTTTCGGTAAATAAGTTTTCCACCCTCTCCGGAAGCCTTATAAAGATTCCCCCCATTATCATCAAAATTCATTTCCAGGAAAGTTTTATCGATCTGCTCAATCTGCGTATAAAGGCCTATTAATGTGTCTTCGATATATATATTTGCATATGCAGTCCGCGGTGCAGGAATATAATTTCTTATGATATCATAACTGATCTTTTCCCTCATGAAACTCGGATCCCTGACATTGACACTAAAGTTTAATCGTTTAACTCCATAAAAAAGCTGGTCATCTATGTATTTATCAAATTTTACTTTTATGGGCCTTTTTATTGAATGACTGGAATATGTATATGAAGAATTACCCTTGTACCTTATCCCTATTGTATCAAACCTGACAGTATCCCCTTTCTCGTTGTAAAAAAGCATACTTGCAGGCATGTATTCTTCATCCGGAAGACTTTTGTAATACTCCAGAGAATCTTTCCAGTCCGGTGTAAAAAAGGAAAACTTGTATGTATAAACCTGTGATTCTTCAAAAATCATCTTTGAAGAACCACCAGTTGCTTCAGCCATTACAGCCGAAGCAATCGAAAAATAAAGTAAAAAGAGATAAAACATTTTCATATACTAATTTCCCCCAAAAGATTATCTCTCAACTCTTACAGTTCTAAAACCTATATAGAAAAGTGAATAATCACCACCTTCAAAACTTCTGTTTGCACTTCTCAAATGTGTTATGTTATTTGACCAGTTCCCGCCCCTGAGAATGAAAAAATTCGTGTTATTATATTCTGAAACTGTTGGGTCTGTAACTGATCCATAACTAAACAAATAAGCCGGATTATTGGTGTATTCCGAAAGATTACCAGCCATATCATACAAGCCATAAGCGTTTGGTAAAAGTTCAGCAACAGGGTGAACACCATACATTTCGCTTTCAGAACCCATATCCCAGGAATTGTTTGCCCACACCGCATATTCGTTGACTTCACCATGATTTTCTTCGTTTTTGTAGTCAGAATGGTTTTTGCCCCAGTAATAATCAGTAAAAGTACCACCTTTATAAGCGTATTCCCATTCTGCTTCAGTTGGCAGCCTGTAACCGTCTGCAGTTTCATTCATTGCCAAACCTGAAAGGACACATCTTTTTCCCGGTTTATTGCTTATCGAAGTGTAAGTATAAACAGTATCGTATCCATCCCGTTTGCTTCTGGCATTACAGAAAAGAGCAACATCCCCGTATGACACATCATAAATTGGATAATTATCGCCTCTCCCGTATGGAAGTCCGCTTAACCCTTCAAAACCATCATATACCATCATCACATCACTGTACTCTTTTTGAGTTATTTCAGTTGTGTCCATCCAGAAGTCATAAGTAAAAGATACAGTATGTATCGGTCTTTCTTTCATATCATAATCTTCAAAATTCCACATGTCTTGGGGGGATCCCATTTCAAAATCATGTCCAGATGCCTGTATTTTTACCATTGGTCCACTATGTACCAGATTACCTTCAGGAATCCAAGGATTGGATTTTGTAAGAGTAATTTCAAGGTTATCGGTAGTATATGAATCAATGCCGACCAGACTGTTTCTGTATGACCGGCATACAACCATAACACTATCAACAGTCTCTGATTTCCGTTTTGCAATCGACCCTGTTGAACTTCTTTTCCCTGCGACAACTGAAGAAGCACTTGAAACTGCCAGACCAGGAATTATTCTGAATGTCCCTGCATCATTACCTGCAGTCACTCTCGCGAGTATCAATCCGCGTGCGACATTTTTTAAAGAAATAATCTCGTTCCTGACTCTGTCATCATTATAATTTTTCGTTAATATTTTTGAACCATTGCCTGAAAACAACTCTACTTTCACATTTTTTCCGGTTCCGTTCAGTTTCAACGACAATGCTTTCCCTCTGTTTATAGCTGTAATATTGAATTCTTTTCCAGCCAGTTGCACAGGCACACGAACCGAAGCATCTTCTATCAGCGCGAACTCTCCATCTTCGTTTGTATAAAGATCAGCACATTCATGATTAATAAGTTTGACTAGTGCTCCTGACACCGGGTTACCATTTTCATCAATCACTTTCCCACGCACATATTCACCATCTGCAAGAACAATACTTGCGCATAATAAAATGAATGAAATACTGATTTGTCTCACTATTGAATTTTTCTTTTTCATAATGGACTCCCCCCATTTTCTATCGCAGTATACTAATTGTTTTTGTTACATTTCTATCTGCTTTAACTATATAAGTACCGTGAGAAAAATGATTCAAATCAAGGCTGTATCGATTATCTGGAATATTTACATTTAATAAATTCTTTCCTTGAATCGAAAAGACACTTATTCTGCTCCCTGCAGCCCCGGTAACCTCAATTTTTCCAGCAGAATATTTAATATTGATATTTTTTTCAGTAGCTCGTGATGAAAATTTTGTTTTTGTCCCAAGCAGCTTCTGAATTCCAGGATGATTTTCCGGGTACTTGATTGCGCGTGCAATCATGGTACCTCCTCCACCCCAAAAACCACCACCTCCTCCACCCCAAAAACCACCACCTCCGCCACCGCTGCCACTATGGGTATATTCCCACAGAGTCTGGCCTGAGGAACTGACTTCCCGTATCCTGCCCTCCGCTGCTTCACATGTCAGAGTATTGCCATTTGACAACCTCTGACAACTACTCATGTAACCTGAATTGAAACCATTTTCCGTGTATTTCCAAACCGGACTTTCAGGCCCAAACGCCTGACCCTGTGTATACTCATACGTATAATCCGATTTTAAAGGCGGAACTATCTCAAGTACCGCAGATGTACTCTGACTAGCCTGGTTACTGAACATAAGTATATTTCCTTCTCCCGGATAACCTTCCGGAACCCAGTTCGGACAATGTACCACATCAAGATGATCTGTACCGTTTGCGCCATAATTACTTGGCCTTCCCCACCTGTATAAGATGTTGCCACCTTTGCCCGATCGACCACCTGAATTCGTAGCTGCTTCCTGTGTGGTGGTACTGTGATCTATAATATAGATTTCGCTAAACAGCCTTGAAGAAAAAACTATCTGATCCAGTTTTTCATTATAATCGAAGCCATTGAGATGAACCCAGTCATCCATCATCATCATTCCTCCACCACCACTGCCTCCCAGATTTGCCCCAAAAAGCTGGGGATTATTTGGAGCTTCTTCGGCTCTGACCAGATGATCCCATATTCTCCACATCCATACAACTTCCTGCCCCTGAGGTTTTGTTGGATCTATTTCGATAATCCGTTCTGCAAGAAGGCTTCCGGGCCTAAAATGTGATGATGAAACCTGAATACCCCAAGCCTCAGCTTCCTGAGCTGTTTTCTTCTCATAAGCAACAGCCAGAATATTCTCGTTTGGCATAAGTATGAGATTATGATGCTGGCAATATTCGCTTGATGCATAATCCAAAGACCATACTGTATTTCCATCTGGATCGATCTCTTCTATCAATCCGGAATTTGCTCCATTTATTCCAGTAGCATTTGACGAATTTGTAGGACGCACAATATTACCATTTTTTTTCAGATGAACAGAAAAACAGTTACCCTGTTTAAGACCGGTCCACTGGTAAACGATTTCCCCATTTACGTCCACAAGATAGGCACTGTTGCCTGTTGCAGGAGCATACAAGACATACCCTGGTAAAACTTCAGCGGCAGAGACTTCAAACAACTGGTACACGAAAGGTATCAATACGATCAACAATTTTAAACGCCTTAACATAGGATGCCCCTTCCTTTGGTTGTTATTCCAGATGTTCCATGACTCATCAGGTTTTCTCTTTTTTTCCTGTGATCGCAAGAACCCCGGCATTTTTATTTTTACCGTTTAAATTAATTTTTCAAATTACTATATATTTTTATACCCTGACACATGATATTTCTCTCAATTACCAGTTTCAGGATTTTCCATACACCGCTGTGTGCTGCTCCAGTCCGGATCAACCATCGAAACCCAGTAGCTTAGATGATTCGGCAGCTCACATAGTTCATTATTTGATAGATCCAGTTCAAAAAGTGTCAGATTATTCATCAACATCGGCAAGCTTGAAAGCCTGTTATCAGACAGATCCAGTTTCCTTAAATGCATGAGTGAGCAAATATTGTCCGGTACTGTATTCAAACTGTTACTATCAAGTCTAAGATCGTTTAAAAACCATAACTGTCCCAGAAATTCCAGTCCGGTTTCAATATCATTGCCCCCAAGATCCAGCATCTCAAGCCCCTTGAGTTTTGCAATATGCGGTGAACAGACGTTTTTACCCAACCCCCTCAGATTTAATCCAACAATTCTCCCATTACGAACAGTTGTCACAGATTCCACAGAAACATCACTTCTTCCACAACTGTCCAGTATCTGCCTTACAACCGTTGAATCACAACTGTAATTGGAACAGGGTGAACTTGTATTTGAATACAACCAGAAACTGCCCAAATATTTCTGATCTTTGGGTTCCAGATTAATTTTAAGCTCCATCGGAACATAATCATCAGGACCACTCAAAACAAGAGTGTTGTGTCCCGAAGGAAGTGTTGCACTGAAAAAGCCTGTACTGTCAACTGTAATATTACGCTCCAGCCCGGCAATTTCAACCACCGCAACCGCTGATTTCACAGAAACTACGGTACTTAGATAAACCTGCCCGCTTATAACTGCACCGGGCTTCAAAGTAACAGTATCCATGGAAACATTTTTTTCTCCGGGAAGCACCTCACAAGACAACATGGCAGCCAGTGAATCGGAACTGTTTATCTCAATAGAATATTCACCCGGTTTTACTGAATCAATACTGTAGAACCCATCCGGACCTGTTGTTTTATCGCGAATAACATTATTGTTTCTGTTTCCACTTACTGCAAGATACCCCGAATTCCTTAATCTTACCAGAGCACTAGCAACCGGCAAACCCTGAGTATCAATAACCTGTCCATTAATAGTTGCACTTATCTCTGTATCGGATGTACCCGTAACTTCAGTTACCCGGTTACACCCGGTCTGAATTAGTAAACCCAAAAAGATAACTGCCAGACAATTCTTCATTCTATTCATTTTTACTCCGGCTTACCGGAAAAAGATTCATTGTAAACTGATACACCCTGTTGACCGATGTGTCCACTCCTGCAATTTCTGCAAGTTCTCTCCTGAACTCACGTGTCTTTATTTTAAACAGCTCAAAGGTCTCTTTGGAAATGGAGAATGTAGTTGATGACGACATTCTTTCAGAAACAGGTAATTTATTATATGCCTGTATTGCTGTTTCAAGCATCTCCATCTGAAATTTTTCTATCATAAACGCATTAGGTGTTGACGGCTTAACTTCAATATGCTCGTTGACCTGAAAGTAATTTCCAGATTCATCTCTTTTAATAAAATTGAGTCTCTCTAAAAGTTTTATGGAATCCCTGGCCTGTTTTGCAGTTATTGGAGGTATCAGAAATGCCCCAAGTTTACTGTAATCATCCCTGAAATCAAAAAAAGTTATCACTTCCCTTATTACACTGTGATACCAGCGACTGTAAAACTCATACTTCTCCTCATCAACCACCTTGACATCAAAAGGCTTCCTGATTTCAAGTATCCTGCTGTAATAATATGTTTTTTCTGTAACAGTCTGAGCCTGATTAAAAAAAACCAGGTTTTCGAAATAATCACACTCCTGACGGTTATGCCCCAAAGCCCTGGAAATTTTCATGATACTGTTTTTTGTCAGATTCCGCTTTCCTTCAATAACATGGTATACAAATGAAGGTGCACTAAGATCTGCTGATTCTGAAAGCGACCGGTACGAGAAAGATTTCCTGATTGCCTTCTGCTCCAGATAATATGCTTTAAGGTATTCCCGAAAATTCTGATATTCAAACAGGTTAATCATAATCAATTTTTAGCGAAATTCAAACAAACTGTTATTCAGAGAATAATATAATGATATTTTGGCCAAAATGAGCGTTTTTTTTACATTCATAAAAATATCGTATTCTCTTCGGAGAACGTTTTTTGTTTCAAGACCACTTACACCCGGCTCTCATTACAGCTCTTTCAAAGATCACAATTAACAGTCGAAGTCGTTGTCGTTGTCGAAGTCGTTGTCGTAATCGTTGTCGTTGTCGTAGTCGTTGTCGTAATCGTAATCGTAATCGTAATTCTACAACTGCATATTTAAGCGTTCTGGATCTGATTATCAATGTCCGTGAAGCAGATTGTGTGAAGGAATCGTCTGATTTAGGTAAAATATTAATCTCAGCCTGTGCTGTTTGTTGTCAGTAAGGTACTTCTATCCGATTACTAATTCTTGTACTTTTCATCAAGATATTTTATATCCGATAATAAAATCAGACTGTCTATTATACTTACTACATAATCATTTTTCTTTTTCATTTGCAGCATTGAGCTAATTTGCGGTTTTATATTATCAAAAGGTATCACTGCACCCTGTTTTTCATCCGTTTTCATAAATATATGATAACCAGCATCAGTTGACAGGAGCGTGCTGATTTCACCGGTTTTTAAAGCTGAAACGGCTTTATCCAGTTCCGGACTAAGATCCCCATGCTTGAACCAACCCATATCACCCCCTGCTTCGGCACCCGGACCTCTGGAATATTTTTTTGCAAGAGCAATAAATTTTTCTCCCTTTTTTGCTTCTTCAAAAACTTTTGATGCTAATTGCTGAACAGAATCCATATGATTTTTTCCCAAACCAGTATCTACCGGAAAAAATATCTGACTCACCCTGACTTCAGGCCTGCTCATAAATTTTAAACTATCTTTACGATAAAATTCCAGACACTCCTGATCACTTACTGAAGCAGCTTCATCTGAAAGAACTTTCATAAGAGAATCAATCAATGCTCCTTTTTCAAGATGTTTCCTCATGCTTTCTTCAGTTTCACCCATTGAAGTCAGCTCTTTTTTATATGATTCTTTATCACCAAACTGTTGTTTGATTTTTATAAGAGTTGAATCAATCATATCCGGATTAAAACCGATATTTCTTTTCTGTGCTTCATTATAAAGTACTTCATTTGCTATAAGCTGACGCGCAGCACCTTTTAAAAGCTCCGAATCAAAACCCTCAAGTGCCTTCTGTGGAAAAGATTTTACCATATTACTATGGATTATTTCTGCTGCCTCTTCTATCTGTGAGTGCAATATTTTTTTACCATTCACAACAATGGCTACACTATCATTTTTATTTGTACACCCCTGAAGAAAAAACAGCACCAGCAACATCAAAATTCTTTTGTTACACATCATCGCTCACTTTAACCTTTTAAAAAATTGAACTCAAATCGGACAAACCGGAATATACTGAATGGCAGAGCCATCAAAACTTAGTGATTACCGTAACCTATAAATATATAACCTGCTCAAGCAATTAAGTCGGAAGAATCGATTACGCCCCCGATTGAGGATAGAAAATAGAGAAACAGTAAAAGTATTGTAACTCTTCTTTTCGGGGTCGGAATTCGGCGTCAGTATCGGAATCGAATCAGAAAAACAGGAAATTAAGAGTCGATACCGACCCGGAGTTCCGAGCTCCGACCCCGATTGGGGAACAGGAAAAAAAGAAACAGTAAAAGTAGTG
>DATGNN010000434.1:0-14132 GCA_035306725.1 Chitinispirillaceae bacterium
TGCTTTGCTTCAGTTCATGAAAATAGATAATATTAATATGAGTTTTACAACCATGGGACTGGGATTTCTTACCAGTTTGATTATCGGGATTTTCGCACTCAGGCTTCTGCTTAAATTCGTTAATCAGGGCAAGCTTCACTACTTCGGTTTTTATTGTGTAGTTGCAGGTCTGGTAAGTTTAATTGTATTATAAATTTACGTCCTGAAACAGGAAGGAATGTAACTATTATGAACAGGCTGTGGGCGCCCTGGAGAATGAAGTATATCCAGGATATAGATAAAGATGATGATGAGTGCATTTTCTGCAAAAAACCTTCACAACCAAATGATAAAGACAGGGATAATCTGATACTGTTCAGAGGCAAAAAATGTTTCGTACTCATGAACCTTTTCCCTTATAATAACGGGCATCTGATGATTATTCCTTACGAACATACTTCCGATATCCTTTCACTGGATAAAGAAACCTCTGACGAACTGTGGGAACTCTTATGTAAAAGCCGCAGGGCGCTCTCAAAAGCATTAAGACCGGATGCATTCAATATAGGTATGAACATCGGAAGAGTCGCCGGAGCAGGCATAGATCAACATGTGCACATGCATATAGTTCCCAGATGGAACGGTGATACAAATTTTATTGGGGTAATTGGAGAAACGAAGGTTATTTCTCAGGCATTATGGGAAACTTATGATTCTCTTTTTCCTCATTTACAGACCGTTAACGGCAATTTTTGTGATGAAGAATCACAATTGTAGGCCCAAAGAGAGATACTGCCGTTTCTCATTGAGGCATAGTTATAATTTATAAGCCACGAACCGGTGTTACAGTAGATACCACAGCCCAAATCGCAGAGTTCGGCACGGTGTGTATGTCCGAAAATAGCTATATCGTTTCCGGATTCAAGATACTTTCTGGCGTGCATCCGATACTCCTGAACACTTTTTTCAGAGATACGTCCGCTGAGATATTTCCTGCTGTGTCCCGAACATCTGGTTGCAAACCAGACTCCGATATTAGGGTGCAGAAGTTTATATATGTGCTGATTTACCGGATTTCTAAGTATTTTGCGTAATATACGGTACCCGTAATCTGATTTTATCAACCCGTCACCATGATACAAATGAACTTTTTTATCCTGAATAACAGTTTCGTAGTGTCCATGATGAATCGTTATGCCAAGGTAATCTTTCAGGAATGTACCGAGAGCAAAATCATGATTTCCTGCAAGATAATGTACAGGAATCTTTTTTTCGGTAAGTTGTTTCAGAGTGTAAAGTACATTAAAATAATCCGGGCGAATGGCCTGCTTGTACTCTATCCAGAAATCAAAAAGATCACCCACGATAAAAAGTTTGGACATTGAAGTAGAAATGTCCTGAATAAAGCTGGAGAAATGTTCTTCACGTGATTCCTGACCTGAAATAGAAATACCAAAATGGGCATCAGAGATAAAATAAACAGTATCTTTTTTCATGGTTTTTCTTTAAATAAATAAAAAAGGCGAACTTTTTTCTGTCCGCCCAGACTCACGGAGGAACTGACAATCAGAGTTTCTTTAAGCTTTATTCCCAAAGATCATCAGTACTGTCAAGATCGCTGGCCATATCACTAAAGTTGGCGTTTTCGTCGCGGATAGTCCCAAAATTGAGTTCGCGCATATCATCATCGCTATCAGCCTCATCATCCAGGTGATATCTTTCGTCTACATCGCGCAAAATCTCATCAGCATCAAACTGTTCATCCAAAATCACAGGGATCTCACCTCCTTCCGCACAAATAACTGGCGGCTTTAAATATGCAGATCAAATAATAATGAATTCTAATGATGCTGTCAATACTTTCGACATTATTTTTTAATTTTTTTTTATATAAAGATTACATGAACAGTAAAAAAAAATTGAATTAAGCGATTAATTTCTAATGGCAGAGAAGCCAATTCGAGTAAAATGGAATCTGGAGATTGTCCGGGTTAATCTATAGGAAGTTATCGGTAATAGCTGTCCCCATCAGCGACGGGGTTCATCTTTTCGGATTATATCATTTATTTCCTGCTGAACCTTGGCTTTATAAAGGAGTTCTTCCAGTTCATGGGCAACGTTTTTACCCTGCTGAAGAATTTCGTTTCTTTTATCCAGAAGAAGCAGCTCCAATTCCTTTTTTCGGTTCTCCTCACGGCGGATTTTGAATCTCAAATAACTGTGGCCTATGGAAATACCCATAAGAAGAACAAATATATGTATTATCCAAAAAACAATTGTTCCAACAGTCATCATTACCTGCTCTGTTATTATTTTTTACAAAAGACAAATCTGTATTAAAAATATATCTCAAGAAATCTATAAATGCAATTTAATTAAAATCTGAACCGGACGAATTAGTGATAATGAACTTTCCGCAGAAAAAGTTTTATGTGCGGTGTATAAGTGCCACTCTTGAAGTTCAATTAACCAATTCTATTCAGTTTAAAAAAGAAATAAAAAACCAGGCTATTTAATCATTTATTATGCATTTCTGCCATTTTGAATGATTCTGTATTGAAATTCATTCTTCGGGCAAAATTAAGCAGCGTGATGAGTAAGGCTTTCTTTTCCCTGTCTACTTTTTTCATCTCAATCGGACTGTCCGGACAGCACTGTTGATGGAGTTTTTTGACTTCGATATTTAAAACCGGATGGAAAAGATCTTCCAGTTTCGACTTTGTTACAGGAACGCTGAATCTATCAACGACGTTAAGCAGGCACCTTACCCTGTCACATTTTTCTGCACCTGGATCGCAGGAAAGCCTTTTTAACTCAGATACCAGTATGTCTTCCAGTATTTCGGCGCTTTTCTTTAAATCGATAGTGATTTCGAACCTCTGCATATCTCTGTTCAACTGAAGTAACTTTGAGAACGCCTTTTCTTCAGATCCCTTTTTTCCCAGGCGCAAAATGGTTTTATTCCATTGTTCCTGAAACACAAAAGAGAGGGGTGCTGTACAGTATGTTGGAAGTGATGATTTAAGCAGAGACAGAATATCAAGTTCCCGTTCATGTTTTTTGATCCATGTGCTGAATCGCGCATTTGTATCATCAGAGATTCTCTTTAAAAACAGGTCCATAAGTTCATGTCGTGATGTATCAAAAATATCCATCAGATTCAGCCGTTTTACATCTTTGTGACTCATCCATAACTCCGGTCGAATCCCGTTCTTTCGTGAAACGTGAACAGCTTCTATTGGAAGTATCCAGCCGCTTATATCCGAATTTCCACGATGAGAGATCATGACAGACCAGCCGCTATGCTCTCCGGTCTGTTCGTTTTCTAATTGCACGGAGTAACTTTCATATTGAAAACCTCCGATTTTCATTGTCTGAACTGGGTACAGAGAAAGAGAGTATCCAAACAGGTCGAATCTGTTGTTTTTATTAACAGCAAATGATTTGTGAACAGCTCCTGTAAAAGCAATAATCTCATGATGGTCAGAGGAAAATAACAGATATCTCTCAAACAAAGTTCGTCCGTTCGTATTGGGCAAATTGCTTTTTGCTTTTTCAAGATCACAGAGAAATTTTTCAAGTGCATCTGCCTGGTTTTGCGGATCAATACCCAACTGGATTGCACGGAAAGCGTATGCAAGATTTTGCATGGTTTCTATACCGCTTATGTCAGAAAAAAACCAACCGCATGATGTAAAAGAAAAAAGAATGAATTTTTGAGCTTCCAGAAACTTTTTGAAAGAATAAAGTTGTTCCCGATCATCAGTTTCAATACCATGTCCTGACAGCAGATTTTTAAAATCCTTTATTGGTTGTCTGGAAAATGATAACACATATTTGTCTCTGATTTCCCAGGGATTCATATCAAAAGATGAAAACGCCTTTTCATATTCCTTGTCAATTTTTTCCTGCAGATTCACAAGAGCTTCTCTGAGGGGTGTACGCCAGGCCTGGTTCCATGAATCGTTGCCTCCTGTTTTACACCCGCAATCCCGTATCCATCTTCCAACACCATGAGCACAACTCCATGCCGTACCCTCGTCAAATTCATTTTTCAACCGCACTTCAAAGCGCGGCGGGTTTTTTGCCAGAAAATACCCGAAACTCACTGGAGTGATGTTAAGTTTTTGTGCAATATGTTTAAAAAAATAAGCCAGACACATGTCGCCAAATGGTTTGTGATGACCAAACGTTTCACCATCAGTAGCAATTGTAACTACCTGAGGATCGGTACTATGTTGATCAAAGCAGGAATTAATTCTTTCCCCAAAAACATTTGAATCTTTTAACAAATTATTAAAACTGACTTCTTTTGATAACCCCTCATCAAAAAAGAAAACATCAAGATATCCCGGTAATTGTTGGCCCGAAGAGTTTCTTGGAAAAATTCTGTAAGGACGTCTGGTGTTGAGTTTGGGATTCTCAGCAGGAACCCATTGTGAATTATCGCCAATATGCCTGAAACTTTCTGCCTGATTAGGAGAAAGTATGACAAACTTGATTTTTTCTTCAATCAAACAGAGAACTGTCTCCATGTTGATAGCAGTTTCGGCCAGCCAGATTCCTTCTGGTTCTCTTTTAAAACGGCTTCTGAAAAACTGTTTTGCCCAGCGGATCTGGGTTAGCTGATCCCTTCTTGATGACAGCGGCATTATTATGTGGTTATATACCTGCGCAATCGCATTCCCATGACCCTCAAGTGCCGAACAACTCTGTGCATCAGATTCAATGATACGCCTGGCTGTTAAAGGATGATACCTTTCGAGCCACGAAAAGAGTGTTGGCCCGAAATTGAAGCTCATACTCAGGTAATTGTTATTTATGTCTACTATCATGCCTTCAGAATCAAGTAAACGGGAATAAGCATTTGGTCTGTAACACTGATCATAAATACGTTCATTCCAGTTATCCTGGGGTGCAGCTGAAGACTGCTTTTCTATAATATCAATCCATGGATTCTCGCGCGGCGGTTGATAAAAATGACCATGTATTACTACACATCTCCTGGGCGTGTTTTTTGTTTTATTGCCAGTCATATTGCCTTCCATCGGGATAAGTAACCTCTTTGCTCTCAAGTTTTTTTTTAAGTATATCCAATCCCTGAGCGATAATATCATTTCGTGTATCGTACATATTTTCAAACCAGGATTCAACTTCATTATTTATACGGGTATAACATTTGTCCCCGATTTTCTTGTCACCAACCTGTATTTCGATTGTGGATTTTTCCCCATTAATTAAAACATTCTTAATCCATCGGATACTCATTATCACCACCTTTAATGAAAAACAATCCAGACCTATTTAGACAAAAGCAAAAGCCGCGCACGTCCTGAATAGATATCATCGGAATATTCCAGCATGATTTTTTCCAGAATCTGGCGGCCTTTATCGGTTTCACCGAGACAAAGCATGGCTTCTGCCATTGAATATAAAAACTCGGCAGAAATATCACTCCTCTCATGCTGTTTCAGAAGGTTCAGGGCAGTCTGGGAATCACCGCGGTTTATCAGAACTTTAGCTACACGAAGTGCAAGTTCCCATGTTCGATCCGATTCTTTGACTGCTGATAACAGATTAACAGCATCGTTAAAATTTCCGATATAGATATTATATTCAATTTGAGCCCAGACATCAAGCAGATCCGAAGATCCCTGTAATCTCTGAAGCCAATAACGACAGGATAAAAGTTCACCTTTACTGGTTATATTGTCGTAAGAAACGGAATCCAGCAGGTTGTTGACTTCTAAAAACTTTTTTTCAAAAAGTGCTGTTCTGACAGTCCATAACAGATCTTTATTACAACAGCCTTTTTTGGTCATATTATAAGCTTCATTACGTTTTCCGGTAAAAAGAAATTGTCGTAACAACATTGTATCAACAGCATAAGAGCGGGGAATCGAATCAATAATTTCCTGGGCCTTGTCGTACAATCCTGCATTTTGATATAGAGTAGCTGCATCAATCATCTGTTTTGATGATTGAAGATTAACTCTTTTTAGCCACATTAAAGCAGAATCGTTTAAATTTTGATCACGAAATGACTCATAAATTAAAAAAGCTGCTTTTTGTTTGTTTTCAATTTCCCTGGAGTTATTATATATCACCTTTGCTGCATCAACTGCATACCGGTATCTTTTGTTGGACAAATGAGATGTAGAAACATAAAACAGATCACCATAAACAGGATAATTTTCTGTGTTTAAAGTCTTAAGAATTTCAATTTGCCTGTTGTATAAACCCAATTCGGAACAGGTTTGAGAAGTCCATTCGCGTATCTGCACAGTATCTGTTTCTGATCGGTAAACAAAGCATCTTAAAAAGTCACTCAGGATCGAATCGGCAACCTGCATTTTTTGATCTTTCAGAAGATATCTGAACTGACTGAGGGCAATAGGAGTTAATTTTGATTCCGAGCTGATAATTCTACAGTACAGGCTGCCAATTGCATCATTATCCCCTGTAATGTTTTTCAATTTTGCCCATTTCAACCAGTTGAAAACATTTAATTTGTCTTCTTTGTCATAGATATCATAAAGTGTATCTGCAATATGAAACAGCCCTTTTGCAGCCAGGTGCGCATATGCTTCATCGACAGAAACGTAAGTTTTCTCCCATACTGAAAAAACAGCAGGCCATATATCTCGATTATTATAAATTAACGGGCTTTTATAAAAGGAAACAAGAAGTTCTGCGCTGATTTTATGCCCTTTTATCCATTTTTTCACAACTTCAACAAGCTTATCTCTGGTTTTCCCTTTTTCTGCCGCAGGCAAATCTGATATTATTGAAATGAAACATGATTCATCAAGATCATTCACTTCATTTAAAATGCGGTTTAGTTTTATGTGGTTACTTAGTGTTTGCCATGATGAATCTGTCTGGGGACACCAGGCATTTAAACAGAAAACATACCCTGTCAGGAACAATAGCTGTAATACTTTCACAATATTTCCTGTTAATCTCTTGAAAAATTGGTTAATATATCAGAAAGCGGATTCTGAAAACGTACATGTATCCGGTCGGGAATTTTGGATTCCTTATAGTTTCCTGCCCATTCAAGTGTCATTGTACCAAGTTTTGAAGGAAACCGCAGGCCTGCTCCATATCCAATCATGGTTTGATAATTATTATCCGAACCTATTGTTTCTCTAAAACCAATCCCTCCATCAGTAAATATATATACAGATCCGGCTTTTTTGAAATAGAGCATGTATTCTAACTGACCATACATTACAGTTCTGAACGAAAATTGTTTATCCGAATAACCTCTTACCGAATTATGACCGCCAATTCTGAACATCTCTGCAGGAACCAGATCTTTTTCCCGTGTCATTAAATGCCGTGTAACAATCCGTCCTGCAATTGCCTGATTGCTGAATACAGGTGCATGGATACCCAAAGAGAATGCGAAATTTGTCCGTGTTCTTGATGTTTTGCCTTTTTTAGCGATTCCAGTACCTGTTTCAATTAACAATTGTTTTGAAAATACACCTTTCTGGTATAATTCAGGTATACGGGCGAGTATGTAATTCATTCCAATATACTTTGATGCGCCATCTGGATCTATTTCACCAGATAAAGATGTTTCGTGGGCTTCGACCTTGATTCCAGTGTTCCATAATGAACCGATTTCAGCAAGAATACGAAACCATCCCTGAAGATATCCGTACTGCTTGTCTACTACTTCCAGGTCCATTCCGGCGGCAGTCAGAAAAGGCAGGTTGAAAATCCAGGGTTTAGATAATTCAAGTTTCAATTGCTGAAAAGTTTTATCCCCTGCATATTCAAATGATGCAGATTCACCGGAATGAAACAGATTAAGTAATGAAAAAATTAAATTTCCATAAAACTGCAATTTATCATTATTATCCGTTTCGAAACCTAATGCTCCTTCAAGACCCAATCCACTTTTATCTTCGATTAAAAGTGGTACTCTTACTGTCGATTCAATACTGTCGGAAGGAAAAATTACAAGGTCTGCGGCTTTGACTTGTGAAATATAGGATCTGGTCTGCAATCTGCGTATTGATTCATTAATTTTTTCGAGACTGAAAAACTCTCCTTTTTTAAAGGAAATATCATGAAGCAGTGTCTTTTGGGCGGTTTTGAAGGTTCCAGTAAAATATGGATCAGAAAATTTATAACGGTCATCCGTATTTGCTTTGTAAATAATGTTACAGGATTCATTCAGACTGTCACTGCTTATTTGTACCAATACCTGCACAAAAGGATAGCCTCTGTTTGCCATAATTTTACTGATATCGGCTGCCCTGGATTCTATTTTGCCGGCATCATAGGAAAAAGGTTGTTTCATTTGTTCAAGAATTACCGAATCCGCACCTGTTACGGTTTCGGATTGAACAATCGCCCGTTTACCCGGTATTATTCTGATTGAATCGGGAGAAAGCGTATCCCACTGCTGATTTAAATAACCGATAGAATCAAGATAATTTCTGATCAGGTTTGTTTTATTGAAAGAGAATTTACCTGTATACTTTTTGAGTGTTCTGCAGTTAATTTCTTTTGAATCACACAGGATATCAGGATACGGTTTTTTTACACACAGAATTTGATCAGAAAAAGAGGTGCTTAAACAGATAAAAAAAAGCAACAATACAGAAAATTGAATATTCATCTCTGTTGTGTGTAGTTCAAATTAAAAAAGTTCCAGATTACAAAAAATCAGGAACTAAAAGAAATTAAAGAATGAAATTATCAGCAGGGTATAATACAGCTTACAAACCTTGTCGTTTGCGTTTTTCCATAATTTCTTTACCCTGCACAGAATATTTTGCAACTGGAACCTCTTCCAGTCTTTCGATTGGTATTGGTTCACCTGTTACTTTGCAAATTCCATACGTCCCTTCATCAATTCTCTGAAGCGCATCATCGATCTGCTCAAGATACTTTTGTTGTCTCTCAGCAAGCCCCATCGAGAACTCTCTTCCATAAGACAAAGAAGCAACATCACCAAGATGATAGCTGTAACGGGATATTTCTCCGGCCGACTCAGAGATCGACTGTTTGAGATTACTTTGTTGAAGCTCATCCATTTCTTCAAGCACTTTATTCTTTTCTGCGATGAGTTTCTCTTTGAAATATTCAAGCTGTTTTTTTGTAAGCCGTTTGCTCATTAATTTCCTCCAATAATTTCTCTTACCTGATGTGGGATTAACAAAAATAGATTAACGTTTTTTAGAAAAACAATTTTTAATATATGATAAAACTTAATAATACCATTTTGCTGTGATTTATACAAGTATCACTTGAATTACAGATAACTGCATACACTATGCCATTCATTTTTTAGCTGTTAAAACTGCCCCCCTGATCTATTTTCTATGCAGATTATTAATTATCTTATCAGTTTCAAAATGAATCTGAACCAAATATCATTATTGAATAAATATTAATTGTGGAGTATAGTGGGCACATGACTAGAATTGAACAAGCCAGATCCGGCATTATTACTGATGAAACAAAACAAGCAGCAATAAAAGAAGGCTTAGCTCCCGAAAAATTGCGGAGTTCTGTTGCAGATGGTTCTGCTGTTATTGTTCGCAACAGGTTGCGTTCCATTGAACCGCTTGTTCTTGGTTCGCAAACCCGAATTAAAGTCAACGCAAATATCGGTACTTCATCATCTCAGGCTGATATTGAATACGAAATTGAAAAAATGCGAATCGCTGTGAAATATGGTGCAGATGCTATTATGGATCTCTCCACTTCAGGTGATCTTGCTTCAATCAGAAAAGCAATTATGAAAGACAGCCCGGTTGCTCTGGGTACTGTACCACTTTATGAAATGGCTGTTCGTGCCCGTTCCCGTGGTAAATCAATACTGGAGGTATCAGCAGATGACATGTTTGAGGTAGTTGAGGATCATTGCAGGGAGGGTGTAGACTTTTTAACCCTTCATTGCGGTGTTACAGATCAAACAGTTAAAAGATTTATGGAAGTAAAAAGGATGGCTGGAGCTGTAAGCCGTGGCGGCACAATAATGATGGAATGGATACATAAAAATAAAAAGGAAAATCCGTTATACGAACAGTACGACAGGTTGCTCGACATTCTTGCAGAATACGATGTTGCAGTAAGTCTCGGTGATGGTTTCAGGCCTGGAGCTATCCATGATGCAACCGATAGAGTTCAGATAGAGGAACTTATCATTCTGGGTGATCTTGTAAAAAGAGCACGAAATAAAAATGTGGGCGTATTTGTTGAAGGTCCGGGGCATGTACCCCTTGACCAGGTTACAACCAATATGCGTATTCAGAAAACTCTTTGTAACAATGCACCTTTCTATGTTCTGGGGCCTATCGTAACAGACATTTCTCCCGGCTATGATCATATAAGTGGTGCAATTGGTGGAGCGCTTGCTGCAATGTCGGGAGCTGATTTTCTCTGTTATGTAACCCCTGCAGAACATCTGCGGCTGCCATCACTTGATGATGTCCGTGAGGGAGTAATCGCTTCAAGAATCGCTGCACATTCAGCAGATGTAGCCAAAGGTCATCCCGGAGCTATTGATTGGGATAATGCTATCTCTGAAGCAAAAACACAACTCGATTGGGAAAGAATTCTTTCTTTATGTGTAGATCCGGAAAAAGCCCGTCAATATCGTCAGTCGCTGCCGCCAGAAAACAATGAATCTCTTTGCAGTATGTGTGGTGAATTTTGTGCTGTAAAAAGATCAAAATCTGTTTCTGAACAGGAGCTTTAGATGTCCAGCTACTGTGTAAGTACCATTTTAAGTAATGAAGACAGCGAGCTGGTACTTGGACGCTGTTATACTCTCGAAATGCTTGGTTGTGAAGAAGAGTCTGTTGATGATGGTGTCAGGGTAAAGATATACTTTAATGATTCCGGTTCTGCAGAAAAAGCTGAAGAGTATTTGAAAGAGTATGATCCACGGTCACCGCTTCTCTTTTATAAAATTGAAGAGCAGGATTGGAATGAACAGTGGCGTAAATCAATGAAACCTGCAAAACTGGCTCCCGGTTTTCTGGTTTCACCTTTGTGGCTTCCTCCAGACTTGCATGAAAATGATCACTGGATTAAAATCGAACCTAAAATGGCTTTCGGAACTGGTCATCATGAAACAACCCGACTTGCTGCACAAGCCATTATATCACGAAAAAAATGGTTGTGTGGAAAAAGACTTCTTGACATTGGCACCGGTTCAGGCGTGCTCTGTTTTACTGCAGACTTTTGTGGTGCTGCTGCCTGTTTCGGTGTAGAAAATGATATGGATTGCAGAGAAAACCTTGCTGAAAACTACTCTCAAAACATCCCCGGTGGACAGATTGACTTTATCATCGGAACTACTGATTGTCTTGACATTCAACATTTTTTTGACATGATTGTGATGAATATGATTCTGACAGAATCAGTTCCTCTTTTATACCAGACATCACAACTGATCAAAAATCAGGGATTGTTGATCTGGTCGGGAATTCTTTCTGATGAAAATGAAAGTGCAATCAGATATGCAGCCGAAGCCGGGTTTGAACTGGTAAGTAAAAAAAGTGAAAATGAATGGTGGTGCGGCACTTTTCAAAAAAAATAGATTGTGTTGATTACTGAGTTCAGATATAAATTTTTTCACACCCTCATCTTCGGAGAAAGTAATGGGATTCAAAAATCATTCATCAGAGCTTTTTATAACACCGGAAAAATTCTCAGGTTTAAAGAAACAGAAACTTTCCGGACCAAATGGATGGCTGCTTTTTGTTGCATGCAATTCCGGAATCGAACTCGCACAATCAGTTAAATATGAATATGAAAAGATGCTCAGGGGCAATGGAAGTAAACTGGAAGAGATTCCATTACTGGGAAGTTATGATGATCCTGTTACAACCATTTTCGCAGATTCAGAAACATGTCCCAGATTCAAACAGCATGTTGCAGGATCAAATGCATATGTATTTCAAAGTGTGCATGAATTTATAAGTCCAAACACTGTAAATGAAAATATTCAGCAACTCTTGCAGGTTGTACGAACTCTTCGTGCACACCGTACCCGTACCATTACCGTTGTAACTCCATACTGCCCCTATTCCAGACAGGATAAACCCAGTTTTCTGGCCAGGGAGGCGACATTATCCAGTCTTTTTGCCGATCAACTTAAAACTGCGGGAGCAAATATTCATCTCACATACCATCCACATACGTTATCCCTGTATGGATTTTACGAACCGGAAATGATGCTTGTAGCTTTAAGCAGTCTCGATCTCTTTGTGGAAATTTTCAATTCATTCAAAGGACTTGAAAATGCTGTAGCTGTATCAACAGATGCCGGTGGAGCAAAATTTACAGTCCATTTTTCTGATGCAATGAATATTCCATATGCAATCGCAAATAAATTCAGACCTGGAAAAGACAAAGCCAATCTTCTGGGAGTCGTCGGAAATATCCGGGATAAAAAAATCGCCATTATTACTGATGACGAGACTGTTACGGGTAGTTCATTATGCAATGCTACCAGATGGCTTTATAATAACGGAATAAATGAGATCTATATCGGTGTCAGCCATATGAAATTACGTGAAGAGTACATTCCGGTACTGATTGAATTAAACAAATCTTTCGGTCTCAAGGAGTTTCACACCACAGATTCCATACCCTGCATTCCTGCAATTCGTTCACTGGATTTTGTAAAAATCCATTCGCTGGCACAAAGATTTGCATCAACAATCAATCACCTCCATTTCAATCAATCTGTAAGTGATCTTTTCAAGATTGACAAGCACAATTCCTGAGCCCGAATCTGATCAGAGATGATTATCTGAAGAACTTGATTGGGGCACCTGGTTTTTGTGTGTAGCAAAGATCAAAACCACCTGGGAAGTTGGATTTCAGCTATTACGAGCTCTTTACCGACTTCCTGCCGGGTTTCATACAGGGACTTCGGTCTGAAGGAAAATTTATATAAACCAAAAAATAAAGAGGTCGAATCATTCGAACTTAATACGACCTTAATTAAGAATAAAGCAACCGGGAATTTCTCTTTTAAACACACACGTTCGTGTGTGTTTCATGATCTATGTCAGTGACTATTGTCATTTTTCAGATAAAAATAATCGGTTGAAACCTTATCCTGCAAAAAGGATCGACACTTTAATAAACCGAGTATTGAATAACAGGCATGCTTCAAATTATTTTTCAACGTGAAATGAAAGAATATTACTCAGATACATTCAGATATACAAAATTACCAGACAACGTTCATTTTCAAACGGATTTTAACACTTTCAATCCGCTTTTTTTATATTCGAATTTTTTGACAGGGCTGTTTCAACAGCCCTTTTTTTTTATAAATTACAGTAAATTTCCTGGAAGGAGAGCTGTTCAATGCCAAGACGCAATGATATCAAGAAAATAATGATTATAGGTTCTGGTCCGATTATTATTGGACAGGCCTGTGAATTTGATTATTCCGGAACCCAGGCATGCAAAGCTCTTAAAAGTCTTGGCTATGAAATAGTGCTTGTTAATTCAAATCCTGCTACAATTATGACAGATCCCACGACTGCTGATGTAACCTACATAGAACCGTTAAATCTCAAAACAGTGACCAAAATCATTGAAAAAGAACGTCCTGATGCGCTTTTGCCTAATCTTGGAGGTCAATCAGGACTTAATCTTTCACAGGAACTGTCCAAAGCAGGTGTATTGGAAAAATATAATGTAGAGGTTATTGGGGTAAACATTGAAGCCATAGAAAGGGGAGAAGATCGCAAGGCATTCAAAGAGACCATGAATAAACTTGGAATTGATATGCCAAAAAGCAAACTCGCCTTTTCACTTGAGGAAGCTGAAAATATTGCACGTGAAATAGGTTATCCTGTTGTAATCCGTCCGGCTTATACAATGGGTGGATCGGGTGGTGGAATTGCCTATAATATCGAAGAACTTCAGATAATTGCCGGCCGCGGACTGGACCAAAGCCTGATAAATCAGATCCTTGTTGAAGAAGCGGTTGTTGGATGGGAAGAACTTGAACTGGAAGTGGTCAGGGATGCAGATAACAAAATGATCACTGTCTGTTTTATCGAAAACGTCGATCCTATGGGAGTACACACCGGAGATTCTTTTTGCACTGCACCGATGCTTACAATAAGTCGTGAGGTCCAGGAGAAACTTCAAAA
>DATGNN010000435.1:0-4165 GCA_035306725.1 Chitinispirillaceae bacterium
CAACCGGGTTTGAAATTGAAGGAAGTTTTGTTGATGCGATGAAACTGAATCTTCATCTTCGAACCGCGCATCATGTGATGTATCTGCTAAAGAGGTTTTCGTGCAGCGATCCGCAGGAGCTTTATCGTGTGGTAAAGAGTATGCCCTGGGAGACCATGATTTCACCACAAGGATATATAAGTATCACTTCCAATGTTTCGCATCCGTCTATACGGGATTCACGTTTCGCGAATATGAAGTGCAAGGATGCTGTAGTAGACAGAATTGCAGAACGTAAAGGCAGTCGTCCAGATTCAGGTCCGCAAAAAGACGGGGCAGTTATTCATCTGTTCTGGCACAATGATCATGCACGTATCTATCTGGACACATCGGGTGAATCACTTTCAAAAAGAGGATACAGGAAATATCCGCTTTTTGCTCCTATGCAGGAAACATTGGCTGCCGGAGTAATAATGGCAACAGGCTGGAAAAATGGGGAGAATTTTATTAATCCAATGTGCGGGAGCGGAACAGTTGCAATAGAAGCGGCTCTGATGGGCTCAAATACTGCACCCGGACTTCTTCGCAGGAATTTCGGTTTCATGCACACGAAACTCTTTAACAGCGATAACTGGGAAAAAATGGTTCAAAAGGCAAAAAATGATGTTATAAAATGCAATAGTCTGATAGCTGCTTCAGATATAGACAACTCCGCATTGGAGTATGCACAAAAGAATAGCTCATTTGCCAATGTAGCTGACATGATTGAATTTGAGTGTAAAGATTTCAATGAAATTGAAGTTCCCGGGGGCGGCGGTGTTGTAATAGTAAATCCTGAATATGGAATGCGCCTTGGAGAAGAAAAAAATCTGGAACAGACATACAGGGGAATAGGGAATTTTTTCAAATACAGTTGTACCGGATACCGGGGTTTTGTTTTCACAGCTAATATAAAGCTTGCAGGCAAGATTGGTTTGAAATCCAAAAGGAGAATACAGTTTCAAAGCGGCAAGATTGAGTGCAGGCTTTATCAGTACGACTTGTATGAAGGGTCAAAAAAGTGAGTGAACCGGATTGGGAGTATCATTTACCGCCAGGCGACAGTGAACTTCTGGAGGAGTGTGATGTCTCGACATTCCGAAGCGGCGGCAGGGGAGGACAGCATGTAAACAAGGTTGAAACCGCAGTTCGTTTAACCCATCGTCCAACAGGAATTGTTGTCACATGCAGAAAAGAGCGCAGTCAGTATCTGAACAAGATGAGCTGCCTGAAAAATCTGCGTGCAAAAATAGAAAAAAGAAATAAAAAGTTACCACCGCGAATACCTACAAAAGTTCCTAAAGGTGCGAAAAGGAAAAGAATGGAAGAAAAAGTAAAGCTGTCGAAAAAAAAGGAAGTCAGGAGGAAGATAAGCAGAAGAGATATTGAAGAATAATGAGTCGAGTTGTTCTTTTTGTACATCTTTTTCCTGTTCCTGTTCCGATTTCGAATTTCTGATTTTCCTGTTTTTTCTCATTTAGAATTTAAAAAATATTATCTGGTAAGGCATGCGCCCTGTTTGTAGAATTGGTTAAGAATATTCATGTTCGCCGAGCACTATGTTATTCGCTTGTTAAATTAGAATAGGAATCACTATCATCCCATAGGAAAGTAGCGAATATTGCCCGATAGTGGTATTTTTTGGCAAATTACCACAGCCATAAGTAAAATTTTTATACATCGAATAAAAAATCGCCTTATTTTATAGGCTTTTGCTATGGGATGGTAGTGAATAGGAATAATTTGTTACGCCGAGCGCATAAGCCGGTTCGCGCAGGCGCAGCCGAGCACATAACTCCGGGTGAACCGGCAATCCGGGTTCTTGGCGAATTGGGATAATGGATAATGGGGAGTTGATTTATTATCTGATTATTTTCCGATTTTTCTTTAAACAGGAACTATTCACAGGATTCCACACGCCCCCAAAGAGGAGTATCAGAGCTGCAACAGATCACAGCGGGGGTCGTGTCAGCTCGGCGAGCATTATAATATTTAATCTCTTAAGAATTCAAGTGTGAATTTATCAAACGAGCTGATATTTTTTAACCGCACATAATCGATAAAACGCTCTAACCGGGTTTCAATTTCTTGCCATGATTGTTCACTTAGCCCTCTGATACGTTCTACGTTCTGTGGTTATACAAGAAAGCTTGAGAGCAGTCAAAACCTGTACAAAATCTGTTTTCTTTTTGCATCTTTCCTTTTAGTATCTTGCATATAATATTCCGCTCTAGTGTAATAGTGATCCTGTTTGAACAGGGGGTATCCTTTTATTTAAATTACATTAATTGCGGGAAACAGGCATTAGTGGCAATTTGCTCGACGACATGATTAAAATAAATTCGCGCTCTATGAGGCGGCCGTCCTGGCCGCAAGACAAAATAAGTTTAATTTGAAAGGATCTATTGATGTTTCCAATATTTATTATTTTCGCCATACTATATTTAACTGTTGCGATTGTTGTTAATTATTGGCAAACAATAACCAGATGTGGGTTTAGTAGTGAAACACCAGTTCTTTATATCAGATCTCCTATGGTTTATAGTTTCGTTTCATATTTCCTTTTTATATTATCTTTATTACTTGGTTTTCTTCAGAATCAATTTCCATTTTGGATAACGACACTTATTTTATTCATCTTTTTTATGTTAGTCGGTATTGTCTCTAGAGGCCTTGGCCTCTCTAAATATCGTAGCATTATTAAAGAGCTTATTGAAAATTCGAATGATGATAAAGAAAAAGCAGAACTACAAGAACAATTAAATTTGCCCGATATTGAAATTTTGAAAAGATCAAGACGATAGAAAGTTAAATCATGGATGCAAACGATAAATTATCACTTCTTGATCGATTAAAGACTTTACGACCTCGTATTATAAGTTTAATTCAAGCTTATAAAATTGATGGCAAATTGCGAAATGCCGTTGAAATATTCGCCAGATTTAGAAATATTATTCAAGATTTGAATGGAAAAGATTCTGATATTTACAATTTTTATTCATCTCAATTACGAAAAGTGGCAGATAAGAATATAAAAATTGCGGAATGAACACTCGTTTGCAATAAACAATGCAGGTTTTTATTTGAAAAACTAATTTTTAATTTCATAAAAGGTGGCCTAAAATGACCGATATTTATGTGGCTTTAAAAGAATACTGGTGGCTTATACCCATACTAATTCTATTCACTACCATCCCATAGGATTTCAGAAAAGTTGACATAACGGCTGGCCACGTGACATGTTAAAGATGCTTAACTTTTAACATGGAGGTCACGATGAAACCAGCCAGGAATAAATTTACATTATTGAAGCAGGTCGTTGAAAACATTCCTTCTTATCTTGTGCCGAAATTGGCGAGGAAGCATGGAATCGATAAAAAGAGCCGGACATTTTCTCCTTGGAGCCATGTGGTTTCGATGATTTTCGCACACCTGTCACATGCCCTCAGCCTCAATGATGTCAGCGATACATTGCGGCATCACGCCGGAGCTTTAGCTACCGTCCGGGGTGCCCAACCACCAAGTAGAAACGGGCTTTCCCATGCGAACAAGGTCCGAAGCTCGGAAATGGCGAAAGATCTGTTTTACGAAACATTGCATCATCAGACCGGCCATTTCCCGAAATTCGGCCGGATGGATAAGTCATTTAAACTTCCCCGTAGAATAAAGCGTGTTATAAATCTCGTTGATTCGACCACGATACAGCTTTTCGCCAACTGCATGGACTGGGCAAAACACCGTCGAAGAAAAGCGGCGGCAAAGTGTCATTTGATGCTGGATGCCCTTACATTCCTGCCCCGATTTGCAGTAGTCGGCAGTGCAAAATCACATGATGCCGTACAGGGTCGGATATTGTGCAATCAGCTTAAAGATGGCGAGATTGTGATATTTGATAAGGCGTACGTGGATTTCAAGCACCTATTCGAGTTGATGCAGCGTGGAATCCTTTGGGTTACACGGGCGAAGACGAATATGTCATACAAAATAGTCCGCAGACAGAAAAAGACCCATAAAAGCATTATTCGGGATTCGGAAATCAGGCTCAAGGGGTATCGAAGCAGCAAGGATTATCCCCAGACCCTCCGACTTATCGTCGCAAATGTTGTGCGTGACGGAAAGACGGTACGGATGGAATTCATCACCGACA
>DATGNN010000436.1:0-14273 GCA_035306725.1 Chitinispirillaceae bacterium
GTAAACGGTAATTCTAAATTAATAGATCTAAATAAAAACGGATACTTTGACCCCATAGAACCTCTCAGAGATCCTGTTTATCTGGCAGCGTATACAAGATTACTGACAGATTCAGCCTTTTACCACTATCCAACAATAAGAACTACACAAGATTCCACAGATTTTGCCACTCTGGCTTATATGGATTCTATTTATGCCAGCTTAAATATTGTAGACATTGATGCAAATGGCAACGGTTTACTTGATCCCAATACAGCAGTCAGTATTTCCCGTACTGTTGAAACCACAAACGGCAAAGCACTTAATAAAATAACATACGGACAATCTGATGCAATGAAAATAGAGGTAATGATATGGGCAGAAGCACAGGGAGTAGTAACCGAAACTCCGGAACAACTGATACTTCCAATTGTCAGCGAGGATTAGAAATTGTGAAAAAAAGTCTATTAATCTTCTTGTTTTTAGCTGCGACAGTTTCAGTTGATGCTTCCAATCTGGCAAATCCGGCGGTTGCTTTTCCAAAAGCACGGATTTCCGTAGGAGGTGCATATCATCTTGGCGGATACACAATCACCAATAAAGAGATCGCAGCAATTTTTAATCGATTCACAGCTCGCATTGAATATACACCTTTATCATTTTTAGGAATCGGTTTGAATTTAGGTGCAACACAAATTGAAGTAGATCGTTATATAACAGGACTTGATACAGTTGCAGTTTTTCATGGTAAATATGGATTTACCGGCGGTGCTCATCTTAAAATATCTTCACCTCTGTTTTTTAATGATCTGTTCCGTATTACCTCAATAGTACAAGCAACAATGTTCTCTTCAAAAAGCAGGTTTGATGCACACTATAGAGGGTATGACGGAACAGGTATAATCGGTATTCAGGCATATATACCAAAATTCGGATATATAACCGCAGGACCACAGCTCTACCTTATCCATGGATACAATAAGAGCTATAACGGAAAAGAAAATTTTTATTCGAACATTAATAATCTACGCGGATGGATCTCTGTTGACTATATACCCCGCATTAATGAAATAAAAGAGAACAAATTTTTCATTTCACTTGAATTTTCTGCATCTCCAGCAATAAACTACACAAAAAAAGTTCCAATCCAGGAATACAGCATTTCAGTAAGCATCGGATCAATAACAAAGCAACTTTACGGGATCAAATCAGATGTAGACTGGAATCCTTAAACAAAATGCCCACTGAGAGTAAATCATCAGTGGGCAATATTTAAAATAAGATTCTTGTTATTTATTACATAAAAAGATCTTTTATTTTTGTCCAGGTGGTAGGAGTTTTATTCACAATAAGAGATTTTTTTAATCCCTTTACTTCTTTATTTTGTTCTTTTTGTTCTTTGACATTGATTTCTGTTTTTGGGGGATCTTGCTTTGAAGCTGTATCTGACGGTTGAGCAAAAGAAGCTACAGCACAAAAACCCATAATTATAAACAGCTTCTTAATATTCATTAACCACCTCATGATACAATTTTACAGATATCTATAATATATAGAAAAAATCATTTAAGCGCAACAGTTTTTAAAGAAATTATTGAATATTTAGAGAAAGTATCAAACAATACCTTTTTTAAACTATTCACCCCAGATGTTCAAGAACCTTATCCTTTATTTCACCAAATTTAACTGGTTTATGAATTACATCATGAATTCCATCAAGTTTCAGCAGATTGGATTCAAGATATCCCTTCCAGCTGGTTACTATAAGAAATTTGGTATTAGAGGAATTTTTTTTTACCCACCTTGCAATACTCCGTGCTCCCATATCCCTGACACAAAGAGCAGCAAAAACAGCATCAAAAGTTTTCTTTTTCAGTTCATCCATCCCCAGTTCAGCTGTTGGTGAAACAGTTACATCACAACCCAACCGCGCAAGAGACTTACGTAACGTCTCCCGCAACCCCTCATCATCATCGATTATAAGGACATGGAACATAGCAGCCATAGCGATAAAATTAAAGCAAATATTACGCCAAACATAATGTGTTTAAATTCACAATATTTTGCACTTTATTAAAAATGTATATACCTCAATAAGGTAATTTTTCCCATATTCGGTATTTTGCCTGGTGGCAAAATGTAAAAATTTGTTATTAATTAAACCCTGCACAGTGCTCCCCGAATCAAATTCCAAATTAAATCTCATGTATCATAAGAGGCTTGTTTCGGTTAAAAGAACATTGCTTATAATATTGGATAATGATACACTCTGTTTTCTTGCCAGAGTCAATATTGATTATTAATCTGTCTATCAGTTTTCGTACCAGCAGAAAACCCCTCCCATGTTCTTCACCATCCTTTTCAGCCCTGCATCTGTCCAACCATTTAAGGACATCATTCTTCTTTAAATTACCTTGTGGATCCTCAATTGATACTCCGATTTTTTCTCTGTCATATGCCCAGGTTACTTTGATAGCTTTGTCTGTTTCAATCACAGCATGTTCTGGCCACAGCTCTCTTGGTAATCCGGATAATTTTAAAACCCCATGGAAAAAAGCATTTGAGATCAATTCATCTATTGCTATTTCCAGATAAATATTTTTTTCACCTTTAAATTTTTTACTGATCAGACAGCTCACCTCTTTTGCTTTTGCATAACTGCATAAAGAAACAGAATGGAGTTTTTCTCCAGAAAAGTATCGCTGTAAACCAAAAATATCACCTGTCAGTAAGGTTTCAACATAGGATTTCACTTCTGAAATACTGAATTCAGACCCTTTTACCAGAATATTTCCGATATTGTAATGACGAATAAGAGAGATATATCTGTCCACATCATAACTGGTCATCAAAATATGTTTGATTAATGGATACCTGGTATCTAAAATCTTGAACAACTGAAACCCATCCATGAGTGGCATCTGAATATCCGATATTACCAGATCCGGAATATTTTTTTTGATACTCTCAAGTGCCTCTTTTCCATTAAATGCACATCGTACAACATAACCCTCAGCCCTGAACAGTTCTCCAAGAATTTCACAAATCTTCTTTTCGTCATCAACTATCAGAATTTCGTATTTTGCAGAATCATTCACTTAGTTTTTCCAGACTAAAGAATTAACAACCTGGTAAGAATATAAATATTTATATATTCAGACCAAAGAGGATAAAAAACTTAATACAAAATATGGTACAAAAACGTATAATTATCTAAACTGGATAATATATCAGTTTTATAGTAATTTTTAAACATGATGAGGAAATAATGCCCAGTTTTTATTTGATTTATATTATTATATCAGTTGTAGTTGCCTTTTCGGTTGTTTTATCTGTTGCAGACTGGATATACCTCTACTCACTATCATCCAAAATAACGTCACTGGAGCTTGAAATAGAGAAAAAAGCCAGAGAGTATGATCTTTTAAAAAAGAATAACAACAAAAATTCATTAAAAGAACCCGGGGAGTCAGAACGCTATTTATCAGAAATTTCAACAGGTCATGAGCAAATCTATCCTCAATCTATAGAGATTGTAAGAAATGTACGCCAGCCTTTCGAACAGCAAAACAGTATAATGTGCCCGAAAAACGACATGATTCAAACCACCGAAAATTCTTTAACACCAGATACTGATAATAACACTGCTACACATTGCGGGAATTATGGCACTTCAGAAGACATGTCCATTTCAGAAAAAGAAACAGTAAACATAAATACTTATGATACACCAGAACAAATTGGTTTGAGCGGCAATAAAAATAATGATTACGATAATGACCAGTATATCAAAAGCAGTAATTATGTTCTGGATGTGGTAAGCGATCCACAGAACTTATCATCTGAACCTGTTACATTACCCCTGTTTTCCGAACTTAATAAAGATGCTGATTTCAAAACTTTATGGTCCCGGTTATCAGATTTATTGCGTTCGAATAAGAATGTACATATTTTTATCGATTTTAATAACATCCATTTTCTATATGAAAAAGAGCTTGACTTTCTTGAAAAGATCTGTCATTTAACAATTGCTCAGGGCAGCTGCCTTCTATTTGTAAATTATGATAATGAATTAATGAATTTATTCAAAAAAAGACCATTATTACTTTCACTTTTAACATAGAAAAAATCAGCTTTTGATTACTCTTGGAATAGAATCTTCGTGCGACGAAACATCTGTAGCAATTCTTCGGGATACTACTGTAATAAAAAACGGAATCTACTCACAGACCGAACACAGCCAGTTTGGTGGGGTTGTACCAGAAATTGCATCAAGGGCCCATCTTGAGAAAATTGATCACCTTACTGAGTCCGTATTTGCAGAAACAGATATTAACATCAAAGATATTGATCTTATTTCTGTGACTGATAGTCCCGGGCTGGCAGGAGCATTGCTTGTTGGAGTAAGTTTTGCCCTTGGTCTTCACACAACTCTCAATAAACCAATAACCGGCATAAACCACCTTGAGGGGCACATTTTTTCTGCTCTTTTAGAGAACCCCGATCTTTCATTTCCTTTTCTTGCCCTTGTTGTTTCTGGCGGACACACTGCAATTTATACAGTACACGATACAGGAAAATATGACCTCTTAGGCCAGACAGTAGATGATGCTGCGGGTGAAGCATTTGATAAAGTAGGTAAAATGCTTGGTTTCACCTACCCGGCCGGCCGTTCAATTGAACATGAAGCATCCATGGTTCAAAATGAAAAATCTATCACTTTTCCGGTTGCACGTATTTCATCCAACAATTTGAATTTCAGCTTTTCGGGTCTCAAAACAGCTGTCAAATACTTCATTAAAGATAAAAATGACCAATATATAAATGAAAACCGAAGCAGGATCTGTTTCGCGTTTCAAAAAGCGGTTATAGATTCACTAAGCAACAACCTGGCGATTGCAGTAAAAAGTACAAAAATACGCAGAATTGCTCTTGTTGGTGGTGTTGCCTGCAACCAAAGCCTCAGACAGGCTTTGCAAAACAAATTCGGTACAGATATCCGTTTCCCATCACCTGAACTCTGTACCGATAACGCAGCAATGATTGCTTTGGCAGGATATAATCGATACAGAAAAAAACAACTACGATTTCCCACCATGAACCCTTCAGCACCTTTATAGAATTATGATATTTTTTATTTTTATATGTCTGGCAGCTCTTTTATCAGCATTTCTTATTATGATTTCGGTGCAGTTAATACGGATTGAAAAATCTGTTTCACAAATAACAGAAATTACCGAAATTCATGTCAAGAAAATGTACGGAAAAAAAGTTTAAATGTCGCCAAACATTGCGTTTACGTAATCCATGGGGTCAAAGTCCTGAAGATCATCAAGCCCTTCACCTACACCAATTTTCCTTATTGGAATGCCAAATGTTTTGGTTAAAGCCAAAGCTACTCCCCCTTTGGCGGTTCCGTCCAGTTTCGTAATGATCAAACCAGTTATTCCCAAAATATCGTTGAAAACCTTTGCCTGTTTTAAAGCATTTTGCCCTGTTGTAGCATCCACCACCAAAAGAATCTCATTGGGTGCATGAGGTGTATTACGTCGAATAACTTTTACAATTTTCTGAAGCTCACTCATCAGGTTAACTTTTGTGTGGAGTCGTCCGGCTGTATCCAGTAAAAGGACATCTGTGTTTCTGGCTTTTGCTGCTTCAATAGAATCGAATGCCACAGACGCTGCATCAGCCCCTTCATGTTGAGAAACGAATTGAGATTCCGTACGCTGTGCCCATATCCTGAGCTGCTCAATAGCACCAGCCCTGAATGTGTCTGCAGCTCCCAACATCACCTTTTTGCCACTTTGACAAAGTTCATAAGCCATTTTTCCAATAGTAGTTGTTTTACCTACACCATTTACCCCAACCACCATTGTCACCCATGGTTTTGGCGGAAACTCTTCAGGCATTTTAGTAACATCAAGATCTTTGGCCAGCATTTGCTTGAAAATGGTATAAGCCTCATGAACTGAATCGATTTTCAAAGAATTAATCTCTTCCTTTAAACGATCAATAATCTCAAGCGACAATTCCAGACCGATATCAGCACTGATCATTGCCTCTTCAAGAGATTCATAAAACTCCTCACCAAACCTGCTGTCATTGCCAACAATAGAAGTAATCTGTGATCGGGTTTTACTTAATCCCTCCTTCAAACGAGTAAACAGATTCATATTTTTTTCTTTTCTCCTGTTTTAATTAATAACCGGTCTTAATATATTTAAGAACTACATAATGAGCAATACGGCTATACCTGATTTTATCTTTTAAATTACCCAAAGCGCTAAACCCGAAATTCGAAATAAAACCAAAGAAAAAATGAAAAAACAATCAGAACCAATAGGAAAGAAATTACAAACAATCGGAAACAATAAGATAGAAACTAAAAACTTTCAATTTTTACTGAATTGAACAATTAAGAATAAAATGTCACATGATCCGGGTTTATAAAATTGGATTTTGAATTACTGGAATTTGTTTGTGATTTTATTTCTTACTGAAATTTGGAATTTATTCTTTGACCTCTACCCCCCCAGTCCCCCCTTCCCAGCTTTCATTCATTTTTCCTACACAACATTCTGTATTCAGAGTCACCCTCGCCCGCCGGGAGGGAGATTTAGAGGGAGAGGTCGGGACTCGTACTGCGGGTTCAGTACTTGGTACAGTTAGTGGCTATAATAATCGAATCCCTACTTTGTCTTCAAACGTCGGGGCTTATCCGCCCGGCAACCCAGATAATCAAAAAATTGTCCTATTCAAGTTTCAAATATTTCGAGAACCGATTCGATTTTTTTCTTATCCTCCAACGCGGTATCTACAATAACTCTTAATCTTTCAACAGGCAGTTGTATTTCACGCAATGCAAGCTCCTCAATCACAGGTATCGATTCATTCTCAAAAACAGAATAACCTAAAATATGTACCATTATATCCGAAATATGAATAATGGACAGTAACTTCAAATAGTTATCCGGTACAGTATGCCAATGATGTCCTGCAATAGCAGCCTGCAGATCAGCAGGGAGGTGCCATAAATCGGCAAGTTTTTCACCAATATTAACGTGGTTTATTTTTTCATCCTCTGCACGATAAAAAGGAATTTTTTCACTGGATGCCCTTTTATGGCTGGAAGAAATCATTTCAGGTGAAATTACCCCCAAAACCAGTTTTCCTATATCGTGAAGAAGAGCTGCAGAAAAGACTTCATTAGTATCGATAATTCCATATCTTTTCAAATATTTTGCAATTGACTCAGCTACCAATGCAACAGAAACCGAATGACACCAGAATCTTTTAAGAGAAAAAGGTATTGTGGAACAGTCTGAATCAATATTAAAACCGTAAACAAGAACAAGAGAACTGATTCTTTTGAGTCCCAGGAAAGTTACAGCATTTTTTAAAGAGGAAACCTTTGATTGAATACCGGTATAGACAGAGTTTGCCAACTTCAAAACTTTTGCGGCAATAACCGGATCGAGTCTTAATACCCTGGCAACGTCTGCTGAAGAAGAATCTGGATCATTAACTACTGATAACACATGACGGATTACCGGGGAAAAAGATGGCAAGTGGCCAACTGCTTTTTCAAATACCTTCTTATCCACCACTTTCTCCAACGCTGTTTATTACGCCAAACAGACAATTCAGGTAATAATATTTATAAATTCATCTGATCTTTCCAGATTTTCTGTAACTGTGTTCATTATTTTTTTATAATCATCATCAGTAATTTTCAATAGTGCCCTTGTATTTTCCCACTCATCTTCACAATACTCATCATCCCACAGTTTTGCTCCAATCTGATGAGCAATGATATCTGCAAAATGCACCGTAGCAACCAGCTCTGAAATATTATCAGCCCCACCCGGATTATGGTGATAAACCAGGCAATATTCAAGATCAAGCGGCAATGCCCATTTATCAGACAGAATTTTTCCTATCTCTGCATGATTGGTACCAAGCATTCTGGTCTCAGCTTCAATGAGCGGTACAGAATACTTCCTGGCATATTCACAAGCTGCCATATAATCCTCATAAGCGAATTCATTAAAAATCAGTTTCCCGATATCATGAAGTATTCCTGCACAAAATGCGCTTTCCGGATCCATCATCCTGATATTCATGAAATAACGAACTATTATCCTTGCACACATGGCACATACTACAGAGTGCTTCCAGAATCTTTCTTTATCTATAGCCTGATACTTCGGCCCACAAAACATTTTCATGACAGAAGCACTAAGCACAAGAGATCTGATAGTATTGAAACCCAAAATTACCACGGCGCTATTTACAGAAGATATACTTCTGGGAATTCCGTAAAAAGCACTGTTTGCAAGACGGATCATTTTACTTGTTAATGCAGGATCCTTTTGAATCAGCACCGCAGCATCATCAGCCGACGAATCAGCCGAGTTTACGATCTGCAACAACTTCGTAACAATTGCAGGAAGAGAAGGCAGATTGTCAATATTCTCGATTACCCGCCGATAACGTCCCCTGAGATCTTCTGATTCGGAACTTTTAATCATAACAAAACTCACTTGCTACCCTGGCTGTGAAAAAACGGCCACATGTTTGAGGAAGTACAGTCACATCTAGCCATGAATTTTTTTCTTTTCCATAATCCGGAATTTCTACATGTATGTAATTTGAAGTCAACCCGCGACAAGGTTTTTCTGACTCAACAATTATTCTCTTTTTAACATTATTCATGTTTCTGATAAACAAAACTCTGCTTTTTTCAACAGTATCACGTAACAGTGAACTGCGCATGGATTTCGTTTTTTCATCAATCTGATCAGACAAGTTACAAGCTTTTGTGCCAGGACGCGCAGAGAACCTGAAAACATGCGCATAGGACAGATCAAGGTCTGAAACTCTTTTTAATGTTTTCTCAAACATTTTGTCCGTTTCACCCGGAAAACCTGCAATTAAATCTGCACCCAAACCACCATGTGGACATTTTTCCCTGAATTCATTTAATAATCCGACAAGATTTGATACGCTGTCATAAGGACGTTCCATTCTCTGCAGGACCTGGCTGCTTAAACTTTGTAAACTTACATGAAGATGATCACAGACGCGTTCATTGTCACTTATCAGCTCCAGTAATTCACTGCTTAAATCTCTTGGATCAAGTGAACTTAACCTGATCCTGAAATCCCCTTTTTTTTCCAGTATTTTTCTTATCAGATTAACCAGTCCGTAACGGAACTGGCCTATGTGAGTTCCGGTAAGAACGATTTCCTTGTACCCGGCATCAACAGCATTGTAACAGACTTTTATAACCTGATCCATGTCATAAGATCTTGAAGGTCCCCTGACAGAAGGCACAATACAGTATGCACATCCGAAATCGCAACCTTCCTGGATTTTTACAGGAAATCTTGTTTTTCCACCAGGATGAATCTTTTTAAAGTGGATCTGTTCTGGTTGAGAGTTTTTCCAGTTTTCATCAAATTCACAATGGTAAACACCTTTTGAAGAATTCTGAACAATTGATGCGATCCGGTTTTTGAATGTATTTCCGACGATCCAATTGATCCCCTGAATAGCTTTGAATTCATCCGGTTTATTCTGCGCCATACAGCCAGTCACCATAATTTTGGCAAAAGGCGCCTGCTGGTGGATTTTTTTGATTATCCGTTTTGTCTTTACTTCCGTAAAGGCAGTCACTGTACATGTGTTTACAACAACAATATCGGCATCAGCACAGTTATCCACAACAGTGTAACCCTGATCCTGAAGCTGATATTTCAATGCAGTCATTTCTTCCTGGTTTGTCCTGCATCCGATAGATCTTACAGCAACCGATCCGGCTTTGAATTTTTCAGACATATTTTGAATTCCAGTTTTTCAGCGCATGTTGCCTGTTATCAAAAATCGGCACAATTTCATTGATACCAAGTGTTAAAAACATATCTTTGATAATATAATTTGCACCACAGATACATAGATTTCCGCCGGTATTTTTTAGCAGATTGTTCATCCCAAGAACGGAACTTATACTGAGACTGTCAAAAGAAGAAAGACCTTCCATTTCGAGAATAATTTTTCTGCTTTGATTAAGAGCAAGAAGAAACTGCTGTTTAAAATAAGCTGAACCGCAAGGATAATTCATAACCCCGCTCATGATAAAAATGCAAATATCATCAAGTAACTCCTTTTTGATACAGAGCTGGATACCAGAAGACATTTCGAAAAGATCGATTTCAGCTTCTTTCAGCACACCGTTTTTTTCCAGGGTGAATATTTTTTCCAGACCTGTATCCCTGAAAAGCTTAAATAAATCGTTACTTATATTTTTCAGGATTAATCTTATTCCCTTTGAACGGCACTCTTTTGAAAGTGAGATCAGGGCCCCTATTGCTGAACTATCAACAAGTTGACAGCCTGTAAAGTCAAAAACAAAACCTGCATTTTGAGAACCCGGAGATGTTCGTAAAATGTCCTGAGCATGTTTTTTTACATCAGAACCAGAAAAGTGCTGCGGTACTTTGATTTTTATGCTGCTTGCCCGATCCATTTTTTTCATCATGCAGCCCCTAACGCAGGAAACGTCGTGACAGTTCGTTCAATGAAATTCTTACCAGAGTAGGTCTCCCATGTGGACAGGTATAAGGATTTTTAGTTGAAAAAAGAGAGTTCAGAAGAGCATTCATCTCTTCCTGCGACAGGTTCTGTCCGGCTTTTATGGCTGCCCCACAAGCAAAAGCCGCTGCGAATCTGCGTTCAGGTTCAATAAATTCTTCAGGATTTCTACCTTCAAGAAGATACTTTATCATACCCCTTATAGTATTTTCCACTGCACTATCTCTTAAAAACGCAGGAATTGCAGAGATTGACACTGCCAGCCCACCGAAATCATCAACATCAAAACCAAAAGCAGAAAAATATGGTTGTCCAGACTCAATTACCGCTTTTTCTGTAGGTGAAAGTTCAACAACTATAGGAAACAGTAATTGCTGTGAAGCCGACCGACCCCGTTTAATGTCTTCAAGTGCCTGTTCAAATAATACCCTCTCATGTGCTGCATGCTGATCTATTATAATTACCCCGTTTTTAATAGGCGCAAGGATAAAAACCCCATGAATCTGATAACAGGAGATTAAATCCCAGTTCTGTTCCACACTGGATAATTGTATACTGCTGTCTTTTGAAAGGTCAACCTCTTTTTCTTCGGTTTTAGGCATTGATGGAAACGTGAGTATCGTTTGTGAAACTCTATCTTCAGTTTTCTCAAAATTGTCGGGCATTTCAAAACTGGTCTCAAGCTGCTTATCATCCGAAAAAGCAGTTTTATGCAGTTCGTCACCAGTTTGATCTCTATTTTGAGCAACAGGATTGGTTGATTTTTCCATATGCCCGGAAATCCCTTTTTTTACAATGGAATAAACAAAACCAAAAAGTTCCCTTTCATTATCGAACTTTATCTGCTGCTTTGTAGGATGCACATTAACATCAACTCTTGATGGATCAATATCGAGGAAACAGAAAAATGAAGGACGGTAATTGAATCCCAGAAATTTAGAAAAAGCTTCTTTTACAGCGTAGGATACAGAATCATTATCTATTCTCCGTAAGTTAACATATAAGCTCTGGAAACGGGGACGTTGGCGCAACCCCTCAGGAGTAGAAACATAAACAAGAGCATCAAGACCTGAAGCCGATCCCTGACACATTATCAGTTTTTTTGCGAACTGTGCACCTGCTACAGAGGCGATTCTTTCTGTGGGATTATTTGAAGATGGCAGATCAAACACTCTTTTACCATCCATAGTTACAGTGAAATGGATTGAAGAAAAAGGAATTACCAGCTGCTCCAGCATCCTTACGATCGCAAGATGTTCACCTCTACGGGTTTTCATAAACTTTTTTCTTGCAGGCACATTGAAAAAAAGATCCCTTACAGAAACAGTTGTACCCCTGTTGTGCGGACATGGTTTTAAAGCTGTTTGCACACCACCGTCATTAGCTACTTCATACCCCAAACCATCTGAAGAATTACTGGAAGCTATTTTGGTCCGACTTACAGCAGCAATACTTGCCAAAGCTTCGCCCCTGAATCCCATAGTCACAATCGAAAAAAGCTCATTAGCACTTCTTATCTTGCTTGTTGCATGCTGAAGACAACATTTCGAAAGGTCGTCACGGTTCATTCCATTTCCATTATCTGCCACTTTAAGAAGAGAAAAACCGCTATCTTCTACTGTTATATCAATTTTAGTAGCAGTTGCATCAATTGAATTTTCGACAAGTTCCTTAAGAACTGATGATGGCCTCTCGACCACTTCTCCAGCAGCGATTTTTTCTATGACCGACTTTGGAAGTATTTCTATTGTATTTTTTTGCATTGTATTGAATCTGGCAGGGAAGGATTATGCGGAAGGGGGGACTCGAACCCCCACAGGTTTGCACCCACTAGGTCCTGAACCTAGCGCGTCTACCAATTCCACCACTTCCGCAGAACGCGAATGGAATTACTGAATATACTATAATGTCACTTTTGTCCAAAATAAAATTTCAAAACAGGCACACCAGCCCTAATTATAAGTTTCATCCAGCGATACACATTCAGGCTGGCAGACTCCATGTTTAAAACAGTATAACCCAAGGTGCTATTAAAATAACACAAACTTGAAAAACGGCTGTTTAACCGGTTTCACACAACCAATAAGATCAAATACCTGCCCTCTGATTCAGTTTGGACAGGTGTACTTTAATTCCCGTTTTCATGAAAACCGGTTCTTCACTCCTCTTACATAGCCCTTTCTTCTTATCTTATTTTGATATGATGCTCATGTTCTATAATTGCCTTAAAAATTGTTGAATAATCTCTTGCGAACTGTTCAAAATTAATGGGTTTTCTGTTTGTAATCTGCTCTGTAATATCACTGATACTGCTTTGTTTGCCTGCTCGCTGCAAAGAATACAGCTCCAACATCCCCTCAGCCATCCATTGCGAAGTTCCAAGGGTTTCCATAATATGACGAGCTGTTTCTGTGGAGATATTTATATACCCGATTTGGGTTCCAATAACAAACGAAAGAATATCTGCAATATCATCCAGCATTAAAGAATCCGGACCGGTTAATTCATAAATGTTACCGAAATGCTCCTTTTTGGCAAGAATAATCTCTGCAGCAACTGATGCAATATCCCGAACATCAATATAACTCACCCGTGCATCATTCAATGGAAGATAGATAAAACTTCCTGAAGGCTGTACGTAACGAACAAAATTCTGCATATACATGTTGGGCCGAAGAATGGTATAGGGAATTGATGATTTCTCGAGATATTTCTCTATTCGGTAGTGCCAACGGGTAAAACTAGTACCCGGATACTCCTGAGCACCAAAAATCGAAACATAAACAACATGGTTTACTCCATAAAGTGCAGCCCGGTCTATCATCCTTCTTGCATACTCTACCTGTTCTCTGGCAAAAGGCATCAACAGGAAAAGTGTCTCTATTTCCTGAAGAGCCCTGTCGATGGTTGCAAAATCTCCATACTCAAGAGGAGCCCCTTCTACGCCAGTCATTTTTATATTTTCAAATTTTTGAGGCTGATGAATACCACAACGGACATCTTTACCTCGTTGCACCAGCTCTTTTACCAGTTCCCTGCCTACCGCTCCGGTTGCACCGGTTATCAGAATTTTCGCAGCCATAAATGCCCTCCTGCAAACTCTGTTTAAATACTGTATCATACCAGATTTTGTCTCTATTATTAATACGCTTGCAAAAGTGGCATATTGAGGAATTACATTTACCTATAAGATTATTTTAAGAATTATGAATTGAATCAGACGCTCTGCTATGCGTGTTTGTTTCTATTTCAAGCTCAATAATCCGAAATCAAGGTTGAACTCGGAACCCCAGGGGCAAAACTCAGTTAAGAATTGTGAATTGAATCAGACGCTCTGTTATACGTGTTTTTTTCGGTATTTCGAGCTAAATAAACTATAATCGGGACTGGACAGGGTCGGAGCTCAATTAAGAATCCTCTGTTTCAATGATTCGATTCCGACCCCGATACCGAAAAAAGCCAGGCAGACATGACCTTCACACAGCTATAAAACTATTCTTGTGCACCAGGCAGCGCGCTCACGGCAGTGTTAAAAAATCATTTCCGATATCCTGAAATCATGCTGTCTGGGCGAAACTTCTGATATTACTTCTGACTTCTGAAGACGATTCGCTTCCGGTATCAAGATCTGAAATACCGGGGATATCTTTGAGTTTAATGCTCAAGTCATATTCCTTAAGGTAGATATCTTCACAATC
>DATGNN010000437.1:0-4975 GCA_035306725.1 Chitinispirillaceae bacterium
CTCCGGTATTCGGATTTGTTCTTTTTCTGCAAGCAGTGTTACCCGGAGTTTTTTTTCATTTTCTTTTTTTGTAATGCTGAATATTTCTTTTTTTGCTGAACCTATATTCTGTTCGAAAACGGATAACGGGTGTAAATCATAGGAGTCGAGTGTAATACAAAATTCACTTTCAGCAAAATTTTTTGCAGGAGAGGCAAATACCGTGGGCAACTGTTTTGTATATGCCTTACATCCTTCTTCCAGAAATGACCCTGCTTTTCTTACATACGATTCCAGATCAAGCTCAATATATCCATCCTGAAGCAGATTGTAAACGACATCATCCTCTAAATGAATAAAGAATGCATCTCTCCAGAATGAGAGGAATCCAAACAGTGCATAAGTTGCATACGTTTTTCCGGTATTATTCTGTCCGCATATAATGGTCATGTCCCCAAGTTCAAATTCTGCTTGCCTGAGAACTCCAAGATTTTTCAGTTTTATTTTCATTTTTTACCTCAATTCAAAATTCATCAAATTCCACCCATGGCACTGCAACTTCAAGCAAACTCATGCCGCCATGGCATACATGAGGGAATCCACCCCGTACCCTCCATTTTCGTTGTCCTGTAACGACATGGTAACCATTGCAGGTCGTAACAATCGGCGGCATAAACTGTTTATTCCATGTTTCGGTTGCAGGTTGACACCGTGAAGCTCTGAATGTTTTACGAAGGATTTCAATTGCATCAGGGTTTTCAACCTCCGACGAAAAACGTTTACTAACCGCATATCCGTGGTCTGCAGTGATAATCAGTTTTCTGCCTTGTCGTAATTTATTAACAAAAGACCAGAACCCGTCACTGTTCATTACCGTATTTGCAATACTGGTGATCTGATCAGGTAATTTGTTGTGAAGATGAATCAGATCATCAAGCCAGCTATGCCAGACAAAAAGGTTTTTTACAGGTGGGATATGACAATCTTCGAAAGGTACATTCAATACATCTGTATACACTTCCGAATTGGCCATAAGAGTAAAACTGCATGGTTTACCATTATTGGCAAGACTGGCCCGTGAAGAAAGCCCGAGTGCTCTGGCAAACTGGTCGGTTGTTGACGGACATTCTGCACCGGTAACAGTGCAGGCTGTTATATTTATATTACGAGATTGTGCTCCTCCCAGGAGAAACGGCAGTTCACGCAGCGAGAATGCATCAAGAATCAGAACAGCCTTACCACATGAGGATTGCGCGTCGGTCCATTCTTTCAACTGCTGTGATGTACGCGGTGCATACTTCTGGTATTCTTCCCACAATTCCCAGGCTGCTTCTGATAACAAACGGTCTGGTAAGACGGTCTGGTCATGCAGGGTAACTGGTGATGTAACTTTAACTGCAATGTTGTTCAGATTTTCAAATATCTCTTTCCAGACAAGGGCAGGTGATTTTTTTCCTATTATGCCATACCAGTCAGGATTCATGATTTTTTTTCTCCTTCACGCCATGATACAGCTAATGTTCCCTTGAAACTCGATGGAATTCTTTGCAGAATCTGTTTTACCTGTTGTACGGTAAGGCCTTTAAATTCGATCGTTGCTGTATCAATATTTTCTGTGGATGGAACACCCCATGCCTCGAAACAGCCAGATAGATTTATGCCGTTTGCAGGTTCGCTACTTTTGAAATGCCTTATTTCTTCTTCAAAAACATTTGGTGGATGTGTTTCAGTTGGAGGAGATATTTCACCTTTAGATTGACCGGAATCGATCAGATTTTCAGAGGGTTCTACTCCCTGTATCTGTGTTTGAGGTATTGCCTCGGGCCCTGGCTTTGGTTTGCATGGAGCAGTAACTGTTCCGCCTCCAACAGCAGCCGGCAATCCAAGCTGCACCTGCCGCATTTCCAGTCCTGTTCTGAATGCTTTTTGTTTTACGTACCTGAGTGCATCATCATCGGAATTATCTTCACCGCGCCGACCAATCCAGGTTCCACCAACATTCAATACGATATTACCTTTAGCTGCAATTTTCAGGATATTTTCATAAATCGCTGTTTCGCCCAAAAAGGGTATGGCATCACCGGTATCTGGGGGCGGCGGTTCCATAAGATCATCCAAGATTGAACCAACAAAATCTGCATCACGAGCACGTGAAATTATATAGTTCAGGAATTCAACAGGATCAAACAGTGTTGAAACTATTCTTGATTCTATTGCCAATGCGATATCACTTCCCTGTTCCGAAAATTTTTCAATTTCGAATATGCATTCATCAGGATTTTGAAAATTCCAGGTACGGAGTATTGCAAAGCGGTTGAATCTGGAACCCAGAGCCTGCCGTAATTGCCTGTCAAAATCGCGATGCAGGTTATAATATACCGGATCCATTCCCCATGCATCCTTTGAACACAGAAAGCTGCATCTTGCACAAAAAAGCAGTTCAGGATCGGAATACAGTCCGTTCATATCTGCCAAATGCAGCAAAAAACGAACAGTATTACGGCGTTTTTTGACATGTTCAGCCAGCCACATACCAAGAACAGCATTTATTCCGGTACCCCCCCCAACAATCGGTTCGGGTATTACAAACAGAACGGGTTGCTGCCATTGTGAGGGTTTATCACTTTCCTCGAGAACATCACTCCAGGGATCTGTTTGCCAGTTTGGTCCGGGTACTACTATGCGTACAGGAAGTTGTTTTGTATCAGGCCCGGCTAACAAATGACGTAATGTTTTGCGGACATGTTCAATATCTTTGCCGGGGTAAACAGATTGTCCGCCACTCGATACCTCGTTATATTGCCAGAGTTTGTGGTTTTTTGCATTTGTTTTTACTTTTGATCTGGGATTTTCAAGTAAACCGAACCACAATGGGCCTCCGGGGACCTCGTCGCCATGAATATTTATACTGTTTTCGATAAGCAGATTCAGTTCTGCCTGAAAAGAGTTATCATCAATTATCTGACCTCTTGTGATATCAAGATGTAGTGCTGCCGGAGTTCCGCCAGCAGTTTTACCTGGAGATATTGATCGCATCCAGATAGCGCTTATCAGTTCCCGTGCATGCGGAATGTCAGCACCGGTATAAAGCAAAGACTGGAGATTTCGTTGTGCGATTTCACGAAGCTTGTCCTGACTGCCGTGCACAGCAATGGAATCCACCAGTGTTTGTACATCATCAGTTTCTCCATCAACAAAAAAATCTGCTGGAGTAATTACAGGTACAGATTCACCACGCGATCTGTAAACCTGCGCCAGTATTCGGATAAGGTCACGTGTTTCCTGAGCTACCTGTGAAAGGAGAATCTGGTCTTCAAGCAGTTCAACCAGCTCAGGACTGAATGGCCAACAGGAATAAACCTCTTTAAAGAACCTGTCCTTTTCATCATTTGGCCGGTCGTCAAATAACAACCGGATACGCTCCGAGGCATATAATTCTGCAACAGAGCTGATATCCTGTTCAGAAAAATTTGATCTGTTTTGAAATAAACGGTGCAGAAGCAGTTTCTGACGGTCACGTTTTGCCGTAGGCCCGCGGAAATCAATAATAACCGGTCCTTGTCGATGGACCTGCTGGAATGCTTCATTCTGGTTGTTTAGTACTGAAATCACTAAAATCAGTATTTCGGGGCGATCTTTTGCAATTTCAGAGAGGATCTGAATAAAATTAAAGGCCCATTGACGGAGCATATACCCGGTTCTGTAATCTTTTTCGGGCAGTCCGTTGAACCAGGTCTGAAATTCATCAAGAATAAGACATACAGGTTGTTCCTCAAACATTTTTTCGAGTAGAGTACGAGGCGGAAACGGTTGATTAAGACTTTCAAATTGCCCCCGATAATATTGTCCTTTCGGGTGACGCTCAAAAAGAAGATCCCAAAGCAGTTGGTATTCATGATTGTGAACAGGCTCTGAAATTGGAAGAAACCCTTTAACCATGCTTATGTCGTTTAAACATTTGTCTCCTGTCCTTTCACTCCAATCCCTGGTCCAATTTTCTACGATTTCAGGCGATGCTATTGCATGGTGCATAACAGCCATGATATGTGATTTTCCGCGTCCTCTGTCACCGAGTAAAACAACAGGTCTTCCATTGCGTTTGATACTAATGGATTTCAGAGCTGTGAGCACATCCGCTGTAGGATAGGTTATAGACAGAATACTGTCTGCCGATTTCTGGACAGCTCCCTGGTTATCGTTGGTTCGCAATGAGATTGCGGTTCCCGGCATATGCGTGCCAAGAAATTCATTACGAAGTTTTAATCCCAGCATATATTCCCGTTTCCGTTTATTTAAATTCTGCCTGTATAGTTATTTTATAACCATTCAGGTCAATTACCATTAAATTTGCAATTAAATTACAAATAAATTATCGAGACTGAACCTGATTCCTGAAATAAACAGATCGGGTAACAGCCAAATTTTATAAGATACACTTTAATTTAAGTAAAATAGTATAATGAGTACAAGTTTTGGCTATAGTATACCCACATTTAATCATTATAGTACTTTAAGAAATTAATTTAATCGGTTGCAGTTTTTTGCAATCTGGTGTGGTTTCAAATAAGCAGTTAATACCATAAAGATAATCTGTTAATGGCCGCATACAGTGTAAATGGCCATTCGCTCACAAATATTGGGTAAAAAAATATCCCTGGTTGTTGTTCATACTGGTTTTGAATTAATAATTTTTCCTTCATTTGATCTATTCTTATTTATATTCTTTTCATTATTATTTTCAGGTACGAGTTATTTGCACACCTGTTAAAGAAAGAGTAGTTCAAACGTTTTCAGTGCAGACGTGTAAAATGTAAAACATAGAAAGAAGAAATTTATGAAATTCAGGAAAATCACAGGTTTTTTCTTTTGCATATACTGCATTTTCTTTAGCTGTGTACAAGTTGAAGAAGAAATAATCGATGTGTATTACAATACAAATACAGAAGACCTGGATACATTATATTACACTGCATACAATTGCGCCATTAACATTACC
>DATGNN010000438.1:0-2885 GCA_035306725.1 Chitinispirillaceae bacterium
GGCGATAAAAAATGTGATTTCTGATATGGATGGTGTGATTTATCGGGGAAAAAAGCTTATTACAGGTGCCGAAAAGTTTGTAAACATGCTTGTTTCCATTCAGACCAGGTTTCTGTTTCTGACAAATAATTCAGAAAAAACTCCGCTTGATCTTAAGCGAAAACTCAATGGTCTTGGTATTAAAGGGCTCAGTGAGGCTAATTTTATCACCTCTGCCATGGCCACTGCTGCATTTTTGCATAATCAAAAACCTGCAGGTACAGTTTATGTTGTAGGTGGTGGGGGATTGATTAATGAACTCTATAAAGCCGGTTTTTCAATATCTGAGCATAATCCCGACTATGTTGTGGTAGGCAAAACTGCATCTTTTAATTTCGAGATGCTTAAAAAAGCAATGTCACTTATTATAAATGGAGCAAAATTTATTGGTACCAATCCTGATGTGGTTGATCCGGCTGAAAACGGGTTTGAGCCGGCCTGCGGTGCTCTCCTTGCATCAATAGAGATTGCAACACAAAAAAAGCCCTATATAATTGGCAAACCAAATTCCCTTATGATGACTATTGCGTTGAATAAACTCGGCGTTATGGCTCATGAAACACTGATGATTGGAGACCGGATGGATACCGATATTGTTGCAGGAATGGAAGCAGGGATGAAAACATGTCTGGTATTGAGTGGTGTAACTGGGCGTGAGACTCTTGACCAGTTCCCATATAAGCCGGATTATATTTTTAACAATGTTGGTGAAATAGATTTGGAAAAACTGGACTGATTTTATGGAAATCTCAATACCCACTCTTTTAAGAATCAAACCAAATGCTCTGTATAAACTTGGTAAATATTTAAGAAAAGAACAGTTTGTCCGGATTGGCCTCTTTTATGGAAGCGGGCTTAAGGAGATGTTTGAAGAGCAGCTTAAAATTACATTCGATTCATCAGAGATTGAATTGGTGTATGAAGATGTAGTTGAAACAAATGCGATTGAGGAGATTTACAAAACTGCTTATTCTCTTCCCGAAACTGTGCAGGCGATTGTAGCCATTGGAGGAGGAAAAGTAATCGATTACTGTAAGTATATTGCTTTTATGCTCCAGATACCGATTATCAGTGTACCGACTTCAATTTCAAACGACGGTTTCGCTTCACCAGGAGCATCACTTTTTGTTAATGGAAAAAGAAAGTCGTTAAAGGCAAAAATACCGTTTGGTGTAGTTATTGATACGGAAATAATACGCAAATCTCCATCATACTATACTTATTCTGGTATAGGTGACCTGATTTCAAAGTATACAGCTGTTTACGACTGGAAAGCTGCGTATCGTGTCAGGCAGGAGCCTGTTAATGATTTTGCTGTATTAATTTCAACCAATGCTGTTGAAAACATGGTTAACTATAAGAATAAAGACATAGAGGATCTGGAATTTTTACGTCTGATCTGCGGTTGTCTTGTTATGAGTGGTGTCGCAATGGAGGTTAGCGGGTCGAGCAGGCCGGCGAGTGGAAGTGAGCATTTGATCTCCCATGCTTATGACATGATTGCGCAAAAACCCTCTCTTCATGGAATTCAGGTTGGTGTAGCAACTTATGCTGTCAGTTGGCTTCAGAAAAATCCTGAACACCAGACTATTAAACGGGTTCTTGAAGAAACCGGGTTTATTGATTATGTTTCGAAAAACTGTTTAAAAAAGTCCGATTTTATTGATGCAATAAAATTCGCACCAAATATCAAACATAATTTCTATACGGTGCTTTCCGAAAGGGAAAACATCAAAAAACTTATCGATTATGTAGAAACAGATGAATACTTTGGGAAACTGATTGCAGAGTAAAAAAGATCATTTGAAGAAGCTGTAATAAAGGTTAACGATCTTATTAGCCCTGACTCTCTTGACATATGGCCCACCCCTATAATCATTATGTCCCAATTCTTAATTAAAGCGGCTCGCAGAAATGGTTTTTATTATCCCGGATAATATTCTCTGTAAATCTTCAAAGTCTCTTTCAGTACTTTTTGCGGATCAGTTGATTGCGTAAATTGTCGTACCATACAGAAATTTTTCGCGCCGGCTTCAAGAACAGCTCTGAGATTTGCAAGATTAATTCCGCCTATTGCAACTGAAGGTACCAAAGAGATTGAAACCATTTTTTTCATTCCTTCAATACCGATTACAGGGTCCGGTATCTTCTTTGTTGGTGTAGGGTAAACGGGCCCGACACCAATGTAGTCGGGTTCAAGATCGCATGCCATAGAGGTCTGTTCCGGAGAATGGGTTGATAACCCGATTATTGCTTTTGGTCCAAGAAGTTTTCTGGCATCAGCGTAAGGCATATCGTTTTGGCCAAGATGAACTCCGTGTGCCCTGCATTCATATGCTATATTGATATAATCGTTAATGATCAGTTTCGTTTCTGTATTTTCTGTTTTTTTTATCAATATTTCTGCAATTCTGCGCACCTGATCATCAGTTTCGTTTTTTATCCTGAGCTGCACAAATTTTATACCGTAATCTACAAGAATTTCTGTGCATTTTTCATATCCTGCCAGAGGATCGGTAAGAATTGCGTAAAAACCAAAATCAGTAATATTATTCATATAAGTTCATTTTTTTTGTAAATAATGAGACCAGACTGGTCGTATGATTGAATATCATTTTTTAAAGCATAAATATACTCTTTTTCTTAGAGTCAGGGTATCCAAAATCGGCACCGGCACCGGAATCGGCATTGGATCTTGTGAAAACAGGGAAAGACAGCTTCGATCCCGACCCGGAGTTCCGAGTCCCGACCCCGATTGGGGGACAGGAAAAAGAGAAACAGTAAAAGTAGTGTAACTTTTCTTTCGGGGTCGGAATTCGGCGTCGGTATCGGAATCGAGTTATGTA
>DATGNN010000439.1:0-10802 GCA_035306725.1 Chitinispirillaceae bacterium
TTCACGCCCCGAAACCAGGTGCCAGAATATGTCTGAATCGGTTATGGGGTAATACACAAAAAGGGCTGCTGCCAATGCCGGAAGAACCCATTTCAACAGTTTTACTATTTTACTGTTTTCCATTTGTTATTCTGTCTCAAGTTCAGGGCTGATCATTTCGGAACAGATAACGGTTCCCATTCGAGTGAGTAATTAAAAATATCCTTCGAAACCATAAGGTAAATTACAAGATGTTTCGACTGAATTTCATTTTGTCTCATACGCAAAGCTTTATTGGGGACCAGGGGACCTCCGCCCCAGCTTGTTATTATATCTATTGGCATCCGGACTTTGGCCGCGATATGTGCACCGACTCCAGCACCTTTACAATCTACCGTTTCGAAAGCACCTGTGAAACTGTCTCCTACAAGCATGACAGGCGCAAACCTGTCACTTTTAAATAAAATTTTGTCTGTTACATCAAAAACCTGTCTGGCAAGAACCTGATACGGATGATATTGGTTTCGGATATCATCGGGAAGCCGTTCCACAATATCACCGCTTCTTTCAAACAGAGTATCAGTTGTAAAATAATCGGTTTTTTCCTCTTTCTCATACCAGGAATACTCCCTGATCCTTTTTGATATCAGTTCTGCAGTAATCATTATACCCCTGTTCGACCAGTGGGTATCATTTTTCTGGTAAAGAAATTCATTATGGCTGCTGTCTTCCTCTTTTGCTTCTAAAAACTCCGGAAGAAGATCGATTATTTCAACACCCGATTCCTGAAGTCGTTTCTGCAATTCCCTTTGATACGTACTGATCAGATCTATTTTCGGCAAAGGTATTTCGTCTGAAAGCTTGTCAAAATAAACCATCTCCTTGTCTGGAATAAGAACAAAAAGAAAATTTACACCTTTTTTTTCGAGATATTTTTTAAACCCTGTTATATGATCAACTGCTTCACTTATCCGGCTCTGCATTTGTGAATCTGTTTTTGTTAAAACTTCTGCCGACCTTCTGAAAAACAGCCACCCGTCTTTACCCACAAGCCCCATCTGCTCTTTTGGGTATCTGCCAATCCATTTTCTGACACCTTCAATAAAGCTGCTTTTTTTTCCGTTCCACTCATCGTAACTTCCATAAACTGAAAGCTCCTGATCAAACCTGATCATATTATTTTTGAAGTTTTCCGAAACCGTTGAATCATACTCCGTAATGTCATCTCTGCCACTTTTTTTTAAATCTACCAACTGGTCAGTTTTAACTGAATCTGTATCTAAAATAAAAACATTGTACACCGGTTTTTTGGGATCATAAGGTTTTCCTTCGATAACTGCAAATGGATTTTTGAAAGTCTGCCCTTTAAGCTCTTTTCGTATTTTTCTGTTTACTTTTTTATCTGGCCATACGTTTTCGTCTCCGATATCTGCCAGATCGGTATTTAGTGATGGGTACCAGTATGAAACAAGTTCAGTAACCCACACACGCGCTTCTTCCTGATTAAGCGTCTCTTTACAATACCGGTTTTCTACCCAGTCGACAATTTTCCCCAAAGAATCATCATGCATATCCTGTAAAGACAGTTTCGCGAACAGTTCCCGAACACCATCATTATCGCTGTCATTAATATTATCGAGGTAAGGAACCCAGATAGCAAACTCTATCTTTACCCACAACTGCTTCCCTTTCCCTCCCTGATGAAAGTAAAGTGTTGAAATTTCCTGAAAAGGTTGATAAATCTCTGGATTGTCCCATTTATGGGCTGCTATTTTTGACGAGAGCTTCCCAAGATTATCATCCTTGACAACACTCCACAATCTTTTTAACAGAGGCTGCCAGGCCAGAGGTGTATTTTGCTCCTTTTCCGAAAGGGGTGTTCGGGATATATCATTTACAACATTACTTACAGCGCCACTGAATGTCAGAGTGTCAAGCTCAACTGACATTTCCTTTTTTGGGAGCTTGATTTTTGATCTTTCCAGAAGAAGCGGATTTTTATCATAAGCAGCCATATCCAGATTGGCCAGTGTTGCGCGTTTTATCTTTCTCGCCATAATTTTCGAATCTGTTCTTTTAAAACCGGGGACCAGTTCCCTGTATGGAAAGTCTGCATACATATTCGATACCAGAAATACCTGCAACAAAATTACAACTCTTTTTATCATGACCATATTATAAGTCATCCTTTGATTTTCTCTTTTTATTACAATCTTAATTGAAAACTATTCTCCTGTTGATCACTCAGGTGGGAGTCGGGTTTCGGGGTCGGAACTCGATTCTTAAACCCTCGACTCCTAAATTCCTTTTCATAAAACATTGAATTAATAAAAATCAGTAGCACTTATCTGCAATCACTCGCTTTTTTATCTCATTCGATTCCGATCCCGATTCCGACCCGGAATTCCGAGCAAAGAATGAAAAAACTTACCCTGTTTTTATTGTCTCATTCCTGTTTCCAATCGGGGTCGGAACTCGCGGTCGGGATCGGAACTCGATCCTTAAACCCTCGACTCCTAAATTCCTTTTCATAAAACATTGAATCTTAAATCAAAATCAGTAGTACTTATCTGTAATCACTCGCTTTATTCTCATTCGATTCCGATCCCGATTCCGATCCCGATTCCGACCCGGAATTCCGAGCATAGGACGAAAAACGTATCCTGTTTTTATTATCATCTGTAATTAATGAGATTAATTTATCGAAACCTGTTTCCATCCCTGTGCCCCAAACCTCAGATCTCTTTCAACGAATTCCCATATTACCAGTTTTTTTCCTTTTAAAAGGTTCAGTTTACGCGACAAAGTCTGGCGGACTATTGTGGAAGCCCCTCCATCATTTACAATTGATGCCACAGGTTCCGACAATTCATACGCAATATGAGAGATCCATCCTGCCCCGCGAGGACTGTCTGTCTGAAAAATTCTCGAGAAACTGTCGCCTAACACCAGAATCCGCGACCTGCTGTAGTCATCACGATACAACTGCCTGGAACCTGTTTCCACAATGCTGTCTCTTTGTACCGAAAACACCTGATAACACAACGTTTTTTCCGGTTGAAAAACGTGGTTTGCCATTTTGAATTCTGTTAATTGGGTCATTTTTAATATATCACCTTCCCTGTCCACATAAACAGAATCCAGAACATACTCTCTTGTCTCGTGTTGTTCGTGGTACCAGTCAAATTCTCTCACTGCTTCTGCCGTAACCTTTGCCGCGCGAGTTATTCCGCGTGTTTTCCAGTGAGTATCCTTTTGTAAATATATGGAATCTCCGTAAACAGAATCCTTTTTACGCTCATCATGTAACGGACCAAAGAGATCAACCACATTAACCCCGTTTTCCCGAAGTTTTCCGATAAATTCAAAAGTATGAGATATAGACCTGATCTCTTTTTCCGTCAATCCTGGAGTAATCAGATCCGGATAGATAGCCGGCTTGGTTGGAACAATAACCACCAGAAGATCTGTTTCATACTCCCTAAGCTGATTTTTGAAATCAATTATGGCAGAAAGCGGATTATCTTCTGTTTCGTTATTGTAACTGTTTCCCTTGACATCCGTAACAGGTTTCAGATAAAGATATTCAACATCATTTTTGTAAAAAAGCCATCCGTTTCTACCAGAAATAACCTTATCCCCGTAATCTCCTGACAGCCTGAAACGCAAATACTGAAATGCTGGTCTGACACTGTTTTCAATGACAGAACTTTCCTCAATATCTTTTTCAAACATCTGAAGATACTTTGTGTTGAAAAGTGTATGCCTGAAAAGTGTCTTTACAGGCAACGCCAAGACCGACAAGGTTGATCTTTTCTGTTTTTTCTCGATTTTTTTTATCAGTCTGCGTATCGCTTCATGTTCATTTTCATAACTTTTACCGTGTTCTACTCTCTTTTGAAGATTTTGAAGACAATTTTCAAGAGAATCAAGATACCTGTTTTGAATTTGCAGGGAATCTGACACATATCTATTGACTGACACATTTGTTTTTCTTAAATCCTGAACAGAAAAAACCGCATTTTCGATAATCTCTTCAATATCATCATTTCCTTTTGCTTTCAAGCTTTTCTGTTTGTCTATACTCGATATGTGCATATTCAGCAGTTCAAGATTCGCCCTCTTTTTTTTTCCATTACGAATCGGCTCGACAAAAGTATCCCTGAAAATTGTAAAAACATTTACCGGATTTTTACTGATTATTTCGTACACAGTCTGAACAAGCACCACGCTGCCTGTAATAAAAAGGAACATGAAAATAAACACAATCATTGCCTTGTTACTGCTTTTCATGCATCACCTTTCAGAACTGGAAATAAAGAAACGGATTAAAAGACTGTGTAAACATTGCAGCAACAGCCAGAATAAAAGTGACAGAAAGTACTGCGTATTTAACCGGCGAAAGCGTCTTTACATATTCGAAGGCCTGTACAGGCTGCCAGACAAAGATAATACATAATACCATTTCCACCACATGATGAAAACTGAACAGTGAGGTTTGAAGCAGTAAGGATGCTCCAGACAAATCAACTGCCCCGACCATGCTTTTCCAGTACTGTATTGCCTGTGACAGGTCGGCAGAACGGAATAAAACCCATCCGAACATGACTATGATGTTTGTAATTAAAACACTGATAACAGCAGGGAATCTGCTATAAAGGCTTCTTTTTCCAACAAGACGTTCAACAACAAGAAAAACACCATGAAAAAGACCCCACATTACAAATGTCATATTTGCTCCATGCCACAATCCGCAAAGAACAAATACAAACACGAGATTTATATATGTTCTGGATTTTCCTTTCCGGTTTCCTCCAAGGGGGATGTAAAGGTAATCCCGAATCCATGATGAAAGGGAGATATGCCATCGCCGCCAGAAATCGGTAATACTTACAGAATGATAAGGCGCGTTGAAATTTTTAAGAAATTCAAAACCAAACATTCTTCCAAGCCCGACTGCCATATCAGAATATCCGCAGAAATCAAAATAGATCTGAAAATGGTAAGCAAGTATTCCCCACCATGCAACAATAGTAGTGGGTGTATCTGAACTGAATGCCGCATCTGCTATTGTTCCCGCAGGATTAGCCAGAAGAATCTTTTTTGCCAGACCCGCAATGAATATTGCAATACCTGCTGAAAATTTTTCGTATGTGTGGTCTCTTTTATCCAGTTGATTGGCAATACTGTTGTAACGCACTATTGGTCCGGCAATTAACTGAGGAAAAAGTGCCACGAAACAGGAAAATGAAGACAGGTTTTTAACAGGAGGCGCGTCACCTCTCCACACATCTATTGTATAACTCATTGTCTGAAAAGTGTAAAAAGATATTCCAACCGGCAGCACTACATTTAAAATTTGAAATGAATCGGGACTTCCACCCAAGAGCTCAATCAGGTGATTTACTCCACCCATCACAAACATGTAATACTTGAAAAAACCAAGCATGCCCAGATTGCCGGCACAGGAGATTATCAGTGCGAGATTTTTCTGTTTCCTGGTCGCATGAGGTCTGGTAATTATTTTTCCGGCAGAAAAATCTATTACGGTCGAGGTTATCATTAGTATAATAAACCATGGCTCCGACCACCCATAAAAGATATAGCTTGAAATGGTAAGGAAAGCGTTGCGCAAATACAACCCTTTCCAGGTAAAGGGAAGAAGATAGTAAAACAGAAGTACAAAAGGAAGAAAGTAAAAAAGGAAAATATGGGAGGAAAAGACCATTTTTCACAAATTCCAATTACGATTTTTTATCTGCTGTAAGCGCAAAATAGAGAGGAAGTTCACTGTCAAAATATTCATTCTCAACTGCATCATCCCAAACATGTTCAAGCGGAACAAGTATCAGTTTATGCTTTGCACCTCTCTCAAATTTCTCGACCGTACCTTTTACAACAGATTTCATTCTGTCTTTTATAAGTCTTCGCGGTACAAGAGGATTATAATGTCCAACAAGAATCTCCTGGCTGTCGTATTCTCCATTTTCAACTTTCATTATTCTGTATTTCATGACATATACATAATCATACAGATCATTTGGCGGCATTGTGCCGGGAATTTCCATGAGCCGCGCATCAACAATAAGTGTATCATTTCCCGAAACTGCATTTTTTTCTTTTTGTCCGGAACTGTCCGGATTTTCTGCAAAAGAACCTGTTAAAAAGACAAATAAACTTACAATAACAAATTTACACATTTCAGAACTCCTCTGTGTAATCAACTGCGAGGAAAACACCCCGGCAGTTTTTTTTCTATTCGAGAGGGATTGTATTCCAGATCTTTTTGAGCCTGCACCGGACTCAGGTCTGCATCCTGAACCACCCCTGCAATCACATTCCATGTAAGCGGAGGATTTTTCATCACTTTTTTCATCATGTTTGCAGCCAGTATGCATAACCATTCCGGCAGCTTTACAATTTTTTTATCTTCCATTTCCATAAGAGAAAGACAAAAACGGGCAAAATCGATCATGCTGATTGTACTCGCACCGCTGAAATTATAAATTTTTTGGGTCCCTTTTCCGATTTTTGCCAGCTTCAGAAATCCATCTATCAGATCATCAACATAAACCGGTCTTTTAAGAGCTTTACCGTTTCCAATAAATGGAATTACAGGGAAATCTTTAAGGTAATCAAGAAACATGTCAAATTCCAGTCCCCCATCAGGACCATAAAGCAAAGCAGGGCGCACGATTGTCCATGGAACTACGCTCTGCCGGACTTCCCGTTCAGCAATCCGCTTCGACAAAGAATACGGCGTAACTTTCGGGTAAACAACCGATGCAGACGAGACGTGAACAAAATGTTCTACACCCGATTTTTGGGCCTCATTTAGAAGATTAATAGTTCCGGTAATGTTTACATTATCAAACACTCTTTCATCACTGCTGATTATGACTGCTGCAAGATGAAAAACCATTTCGATATCTTTACAGATATCCTCAAGCTCTTCTTTTTTTGAGATGTCACCATAACGAATCTCCGCACCAGTTCCATTCAGTCTTTTTACTTGCGGATCTCCAGGTAAGGTCAACACCCGAACAGAGTGCCCGGATTGAATCAGCTTTTTTACAAGAACCGATCCGATATTTCCTGTGCCACCGGTAACAAGGATTCGTCTCAGACTCAATTTGCCTCCGGATTTTTGATTATTATTCCAGGTATAGAGTCACCCCATATACTTGCTTCACCATATTTGCCTATTATCAATGTAACAGTATCCGATTTAGAATATTCAATGTCATCCCACTCTTCGCCTATTACCCAGACAGTATCTACACACACAAGGCTTTGATCGGGAAGATCTATACGAAGGAAAACATTCTTGTTAAACTTGACCTGCGCTGAAATGCCAAGAGTTGCCAGATCCGTATTTACCTTGAAACTCAATCTGACCGTATCTCCAACCGTAAACTTGTCACCTGTTTTTGGACTCATGATTTCAACAGCCTCATCCGGATCAGACAGAGGCGTGCACTCCCTTTTTTCCTCTTCAGGCCCATTGACACACCCAAGAAACAGAAACAAACAGATTATCAGATATTTTCTCATCATTTTCCTTGCTGAAATATTGTTCTAAAACATGGTCGACTTGAATCCAATTGCAAATGTCCATTCATTAAGTAAACTGTTCCAGTCGGGCCAGTCCCATTTTTTCATTGGAGAAGAGTCGTAGATATCATCTCCGGGACCGTTTTTCCTGTCGCTTACAGGAAGAGACACAGCCATGAATATCGGGAACTTCGGACGGGAAAATTCCAGACCATATGTAAATGTTGCATTCCACGCAGTGTGGTCCGGATCGGGACGCGGGTCATAAATCTCTGTTTTTTCGGAACTGATCCAGGCTACACCCATAGGAGCATTAAAGGAAAAACCCCATGAATGTACATAATTATCAATTCCCTTATACCCATAATAAGCAGAAAGTGATACTGCTGGCGGAGTATATGCACCAAGATCATTTTCACCGTACGCTTTACCTCTATAATAAAACCTTTTGCTTCCTGTTCTGTCTTTGTATGCGCTGTAGTATGTATCGAGCATCTGGTTTTCTGCACTGAATGGCCTGGCATTAAAAGGATGTTCATATGATGCTTCAGCGATCCAGAACCCGTCATTAACATCAAAAGTTCTGCTTACACTCAAAGATGCGTTATACAAACCGGAACCTTTCTGAAGACGTGCGGGCAAAAAGCGTTCATCGCGTTCGCTGCCCCGTTTTATATCGTACTGTCCGGTTGGCAGCGACAGCGACAATGATGCATCATATTCACCTGACATGCCAAAACGCTTTGAAAAATCTATCTCAATGTCGCCCAAGCCTCCTGTGGTTCTGTCAAAAGGTTCATCATTTGTCTGATACTGCACTTCTCCTGTTTTTGACATAACCGGCAAGGTAATTCCAAGCTCTGTTGTCCATGATGGTTTAAAACTCAAACGGGGTGATATTGAAAAACTGCGGTAGTCCTGATTGATGTTCATTCTCGACAAGACTTCAATATCAATAAGCCCTCCGCTTACTCCCATTCCAAGCCACCTGATACCGTCATTTCCACCACCAGACCCTGAACCACCTGCACCGCATCCTCCAATACTTGCCCAGGGAGTAAGAGGTGGAATAAAACCGGACATAAGCTCATCATCCAGCTTTATCTCTTTTTTTCCAGAACAAAAACCGCTTTCTATGGCTTTCATGACAACAAATGCGGACAATGGTAACAATGTCACAGCAGTTAACAAAACCAGTGGAAACACCTGGATCAAACACCTGACATTCTCCCTTTTTCGGGACATATTTTATCTCCTTTTCAAGAGCGCGCGCTTGCTTACCTCAACACCTTGCGATGTTTTCAGTATAGCTTTGCAATGTAAGCTCTGTCATATCCTGTACAGATAAATTCTCCATCCGGTGATAACCCACCTTTCATGGGCAGATTAATGACAACCTCAGGGGAACCGATTTTTCTGAACCCGGCCAATGTGGAGCGTCCCGCAAACAGTTTTACCCGCTGAATAAAAGTAGTACCTGCTTCACCGGTTTGTGCAATAACAGGATCAGAAAGATCCTCTCTGACAAAATTGCTGCCCACAACAGACGAGTAAATTATGTATGTTAATGTTTTATCATCAGGATGAACCCACCAGTGCGGATCGCAGATACTTTCGCCCAGAAGAATCGGTCTGGATTCGGGAGCCAGCTCCTGAATCCAGGTTTCATAATAACGCACATTCTCATATCCGTTATACACGATCCACTTTCCGTCGGGGGATATCATCGGGCTCTCAAAATTCCACCCTTCTCTATTATTCGGGCGATTCAGTTTTACCATTTCTGCGCCATCCGAATAATCTACATAATACAGAGATAAAACTCTCTGTTCATTTAGAGAAAATACCAGTTTCACACTGTCGGTACCAAAAAAAGCCCTTACAGACTCTCTGTCTACAATGCCGTTTTTTTCGTTAAAACTGTTTTCAACTCTGCCGCCTGCATAATTTACTGAACCATCAACCCACAGATGCGGTGTGGAAACCATATCCATTCCTTCATGGCACAAATTCAGTGAATTTTTTGTTTCGATATGGATTGCGTAACAGCTCCAGTTTTGCCCAAGACCGGAACTTGCCAGACAAACCAGGTACTGAGGGTGAACCGCCCATTCCGGATCCTGAAGTTCTTCATCGGCTCCCAACCCCAGTTCTTCATTTTTTATAAACCATCGCACAGTATTGGACGTATCAGTGATAGTAAGCCGATCATGGTGTCCGGCAAAATTACCGTAATCAGAAAACTGCTCGGGAACATTTTGTTCAAGCGGACCGCTGAAATTCAGCCAGAGCATACATCCTTTGAAATTTACGATATCCTGAGATATTGCCGGGTTACAGGTCTGGTGGGAACCATTGATCGGGAATATTTTGAAATCGGAACCATTATAAATCGTATCTTTGACGGCGATTGAAATTTCCGGATCTGGAGTATACGGAAAATCGCAAGAATTAAATAAAACAAACCCGGATATTATGAAAAATACGAAAATCTTTTTAAAATTCATTTAAGCTCCGTAATTAGACTCGAACTTCCTTGAGCGTTTAGATATCGCCTGCCTTATCTCTTTATATAATATGGTAAAAGGAGAAAAGGCTTTTATAAAGATGAAAAGATTGAATTTTTATTTTTATTTTGACATCTTGGCCCCTCTTCCTGTTTCACAGGTGAGGTGAAACTCCGACCAAACCGATTTCCTGGAGTACAAAATGGTTTGCCAGGTTTCCGATAAAAACCGATTCTGCCAGAAACAGATCAATCTCATCAAATTAAAACTATTTTTATCTATTCAATATAACAAATATTACAGTCAGATTTTTTTAGATTATTGTGGTTGCCGTGTATGTTTTAAAAAATTTTCATATTCGCCGGGCGCACACGTCCCACGCGGCAGGATATTGCGGTTATTATTAATAAATATTAAAGATTACATTTGGCTAAAGGCTTCATTTTGCGTACCCCCCGGGCAACCTCTTTGCAGCTTTTAGCCTGGTTCAGGGGGGACGCGCGAGATCTGGTTGCAGTCAGGATATTGCAGCTATTATGAATTTGAGTTGTACTAAAGATTACATTTAAGGGCTTGTACTCCTGATTTAACAGACAGAAATTTTACGATTTGCGCTATAAAATAATCTCTATCTTGAAATTATCATTTTTCCGATATTTAGAAGATTATCGGTGCGGAATTTTACCAGATAAGCTCCTTTGGATAGATTTTTAACAGGTATCTGGTACCGTCCAACAGGTTTCAACCCTTCATCAAAAGTCC
>DATGNN010000440.1:0-9245 GCA_035306725.1 Chitinispirillaceae bacterium
TTATGGCTGTTCAACAGAGAAACCGTTTTGTCCTTCTGAATGATGGGAGTTCAGGGATTTTATCTCAGGATTGGCTTGAGAAATTTGCTGGTCTTTTTGCCGCAATGGAGATTGATTCTTCACAAAAAACCATTAAAATCCGATCCACACACATATCACTTGCGAATATGCTGTTAGATATGGCTGATGAACAGTATTGTGATTCGGAATTTAAAAGAAAAAGGGAAGAACTCTACAGGAATTTTTCTGGTCTGGAAACGATACCTCTTCCAGAAACGTTTACTGCACGAATGCGGCCATATCAGATTGCCGGGTATGAATGGTTCTATTTTTTGAAAAAGCATCGATTTGGGGGATGTCTGGCAGATGATATGGGATTAGGTAAAACGGTTCAGACTCTGGCTCTTCTTCTAAATGAAAAGCAGTTAGGGGAGGGACAGCCTTCTATCGTTGTGGTACCAACATCCTTGCTTTTTAACTGGCAGCGTGAAGCTCAGAAATTCGCACCATCACTGAATTTGCTTCTTTATCATGGTTCAGGACGTCACCGATACCTGGATATCATGCATATGGCTGATGTAGTTTTAACAACTTATGGTACTGTGTTACGTGATATTGAGTCACTCGAAAGAATCGATTTTCACTATGTTATTCTTGATGAAGCTCAGGCGATAAAAAATCCAGGCTCACAGATCAGTAGTACACTTAGAAAAATGAATTGCAGGTATCGGCTTGCATTAAGTGGTACACCTGTAGAAAATAACCTTTCAGAACTTTGGTCATTATTCTCGTTTATAAATCCTGGAATGCTGGGTCCATATCGGAATTTCAGTAAAAATTTCATAAAACCCATAGAAAGGGAAACTAACGAAAAAACTGCTGAACTACTTCGAAAGCTTATTTTCCCATTTGTATTAAGGCGAAAAAAAGAACAGGTAGCAACTGATCTGCCGCCAAAAAACGAAATAACAATCTTTGCAGAAATGCTTTCGAGGCAGCGCACATTTTATGAAATTATGCGGGAAACATACAGAGGCAAGGTAATCAAATCAATAAATGAGCAGGGAATGGAGCAATCACGATTTCAGATTCTTGAAGGACTGCTTAGATTACGCCAGATATGCTGTCATCCTGACCTTGTTGATAAATCAATGTGCAGTGATAGCGGGAAGTTCCGGCTTATTGAAGAATTAATTGAAGAAGTTGTTTCTGAAGGGCACAGGGTACTTGTATTTTCGCAGTTTGTTAAAGCTCTGGAACTTTTCAGAGCACGTTTATCAGAAAAAAATATTACAAGTGAGATACTTACAGGTGCAACAAGGGATCGTCAGTCTGTTGTCGAACGGTTTCAGAAGGAGGATGGTGCCGCCGTTTTCTTCATAAGTCTAAAAGCAGGTGGAACCGGGCTTAACCTTACATGTGCAGATTATGTGATTCATGTTGATCCGTGGTGGAATCCCAGCGCAGAAAATCAGGCTTCAGACAGAGCTTACAGAATAGGGCAGACAAAGACGGTGTTTGTTTACAAGGTAATAACGAAAGATTCTATTGAAGAACAGGTACTTAAACTTCAGGAAAAAAAACGTAATCTTACAGACAGCGTAATACAGACTGAAATGTCATTTTTTAAAAAGCTTACACAGAACGATATAATGGAACTGTTTAAATAAGTTGAGGCTTGAAATTATCTTTCTGACCTTATAAATAATCATGCTCGCCGGGCGCACACGATCCCCGCGCGATAGCTATTAAAAATTCGAAATAGAACAATCAGAAAACCGAAAATCGAAACAGGAAGAGAACAATAAATTGATATTGGCGTTGCGTTTTTTTTCAACTGTTACCTTCCTGTAATAACAGTTTTTTTGACGCTTTTTACTCCATCAATGTCTACCACTGTTATGTAACACCCTGGAGAATGGTGTTTGAACTGTTTCATTATTTTATTATAGTCGCCAATACTTCTCTTGATCGCTCGCCCTGAATAATCATACTGGATAACGGTTGCATGTTTAATACCAGATACTTTTTTAGATGTAAAATGAGAACGAGGTTTTACAGAAGTAAATGGATCAAGTTCAATGAATTCTGTAAGTGTGATGTCATCAATTATCCATCCGGCATCGGCTGTTCCTGAAGTAAATTCGATACGGTCTGAAGAGGTTGGTTCTGATCGCATCGAAAAAGTATATTTATAATTCTTTTCTTCAGAAGTCAGTTTGACATCTTTACGCAAGTAGCTGTCATAAGGTTCTTCTCCCATTCCAATCAAGGCGATTATGGTTGCATTTTCTTGTGAAGATGCATTGAATGAAAGCTGGTATTTGGTACCCTTTTTCAAATTAATATCCTCTTGCATGAGCTGAATCTGCCAATCCTCTGTTCCTTTATTCATTATATCGACCTGGAATTTTCCTTCCTCAACAACGCCCTCAGCCTCTGCACTTTCATATGCACCGAAAGCCCATTGAGCATCTCCATCCGAAAAATCACCATTTTCAACAAGATTTTCAATGGAAATATCATTACCAGAAAAAGAGGCGTTGATCTGTTTGTGACCATCAATAACAATGCTATCTCTTTGGTTTATTCCTGAGAGATCACCACTCCATGATATAAATTCGGCACCATTTATTGTTCGTGCAGTGAGAGTTACAGATGATCCGCTGTCAAATTCGGTTTGTTTTGGTTCGATCTCAACAATACCGGATCCATTTGTACTGATTGTAAGAATAAATTTGGTTTTAGCATTGATATCAACAAACGAAGCAGTAACATTTTTATCATCATCCATTTTTAAATAAACAGTTTCATCTGTTCCATTTACATCGCCATCCCAGGATAAAAATCTGTACCCGGAACCGGGTTGAGCTGTAAGTGTTACCGTTGTTCCAGAATCAAATGCAGACTCATTTGGTGTCATCAAGACATTACCTTCACCCTTAATGGTGACTTTAATGGAATACTTTGGTGACGGGAACTCAAAATTGCATTTTGTATTTTCTGAACTCAGACTAGATTTAAGACTGTTTATTGTTGAACCCCAGTTTGAATTGGGTGATTTTTGTGTGATTGCAGCAACACCATCACGAATTCGGTTTCTAAGGTTATTTATATCATCCCAGGTTGGATCATGACCAATTGTACCACCACCAGTACCGTATCCATCATCAGCAATTATGCATTTGCCGGAAATATTATTTACACTGCTCCAGGTTACATTGTTGTTATTATCATATCTGATACGATCACTGCCAGCTTCTGTGCGTCCGCCACTGGTATTCATAAAAGAAAATTCCGACATATCAAAATGATTAATATAGGAAGCCTGGTCATTATTCCAGGGAGAAATATCCAAAGAAAACAGTGCATTTGGAAGATACTTTTTTACACAGCCAATCATTTCATGCATATAATTGGCTGCTTCCTGCATACTTATATCGTTACCGTAACCGTTGCAGTATTGATAATAGTCTGGTTCCATCAACCAGATTATTGGATCTGTTTTACTGAAGTATTTTGCTGCTTCTTCTGCATAATGTTCGTAACGTTGCTTTACCGTATTAAAATTTCCTCTTAACCAATTACCACCTTCCTGATCCAGACGGCCACCAACATCACTATCACCAAGTCCTGAAGCTTTTGCAATAATGTATGCATAAAACACAGGCGTTTTTTTGTTTTTTTTGCAGAATTCCAACATGGCTCCATGCCAGTATTGATTGAATTCCGGATCGTTCAGCCAGATAGTAACATAATCAATTGCTTGAGCCACTGATCCTTTATCATTATTGTCTTTACCGAGAAAATCCCAGTCTGTTCCGAAATTGAATCGGGTGGGATCAAAATATCCCCAACATAGATTTGTCAGTATCATCATAATACTCAAAATTCGAAAAAAATAAATCATATATCTCCTTAAATTTTATTGAAGTTAGTATACAGATAATAAATAAAGCAAAGTAGAAGAGTTTCTTTTAACACTTTATAATGTTAACAATCAAAATTATAAACTATTCTAAATATTTATAGTGATAAAAAACGTCAATGACGTTTGATTCTAATTGCGACCATGTTGTTTAAAAAGGATTGTTGTTATTGGAACTGAAATGGCTATTATTATTAGTGACCATATTAGAGACATCTTTATATGATTGCCGGTTTCCATTCCAAGTAAAAGTGCCCGAATCGCTTCAATAATATGTGTTACAGGCTGATTTTGAGCAAATTGTCTTAGTCCAAAAGGCATTGTTTCTGTTGGAACAAATGCTGCACTAGCAAATGTGAGTGGAAAAATTACAATGAATCCAAGCCAGTTAACAGATTCAATGGTTTTTGCAGCTAAACCCATAATTGCAGAGAGCCAAGAAATAGCAAAGGTAAACACGGCGGACAAAGCTATGATTATCAACCATTCCTTAACACCGGCAGAAGGATTAAAACCAAGAAAAAAACTTGTGAAAAGAAGAATTATACCCTGAATCAGATTACGAACAAGATCTGCAAGTACATGTCCTGTAATCGAAGCGGTGCTGTTTATTGGCAGTGATTTGAGGCGATCGGTTATTCCACGCTGAAGATCTGTAGCAACACTTAAAGAGGTATAAAGAGATCCAAAAGCAAGGCTTTGTACCAGGATACCAGGTAAAAGGAAACTGAGATAATCTACGTCACCAACCTCTATGGCTCCGCTGAATACAAAATAGAAAAGAAGCATAAACATTATAGGTTGAATGGTCAAGCCCAAAATCTGGTCAATATTTTTAATGATATGTAAAAGTGAGCGTCGTGTCAAAACCCAGATGTCAGTTAAGAGATCTGTAAACAGATGTGGTTCTTTGGGCTTGATACATACTTCTATTCTCGTGAAATCATTTGACATAATTCTTATTGGTTTCGTGTTATCTTGATGTAAGTTAGTTTTTGAAATCTTTTGTTTTGTGTCCAGTGTAATACATAAAGACATCATCAAGAGTAGGTTTGCGTAAGGAAAAAGTATCAATTTGTATACTGTTTTTTTCCATTAGAGCTAAAATATTGGTTAAAGAAGAAATATTTCCGTTGGTTGGTATATTTACAGCTCTGTTTTCAATATTAAATTTGATATTATTAATTTCTAATATTTGGGAGGCTGTAACAGCGTTTTTATTATCTTTTAATAATATTTCAAGTCTTCTGCCTCCCACACGCAGTTTTAAATCATCAGAAGTGCCTTCTGCGATGATTTTTCCTTCATTTATAACGGCTATATTGTTTGCCAGTTGATCAGCCTCTTCAAGCTGCTGAGTTGTAAGCAGTATTGTAGTTTGTGATCTCATCATTTCACGAATTATTTCCCATGTGGCCAGTCTGCTTCTTGGATCCAATCCTGTTGTAGGTTCATCCAGAAAAACTACTGGTGGGGAAGCTATTATACATGCAGCAAGATCAAGCTTTCTTCTCATCCCACCTGAATAAGTTCTTACCGCGCGACTGGCTGCATTTGTAAGTTCAAATCTCTCAAGCAATTCAGGAATACGCCGTTTAATATCTTTTTTGTGCATATGGTAAAGCATTCCAAAAAGCTCCAGGTTTTCTTTTCCGGTAAGGAACTCATCAATTGCTGCATATTGTCCTGTTAACCCTATACTTCTTCGAACACCACGCGGATCACATGTAACATCATAACCGTTTACAATAGCCCGACCGCCATCTGGTTTTAACAGGGTGCTGAGTATCTTTATTGTTGTGGTTTTACCGGCACCATTGGGTCCAAGAAGCGCAAGCATGGTTCCTTGTGGTACAGACAAATTTATTCCATCAAGTACAGGTAATTTACCAAAAAATTTTTTAAGATTTTCAATATTAATTATGGACATCTTTACTGATTTTATATGGTATTCTGTGAATCTTAAAGATTATCCCAATAGTAATTTTTAAACCAAATGATGAAAATTTTTATAAGAAAAAGGAGGCAAACTCCTGCCTCCTTTGAAACTTACCGATTAAAACCAAAAGTTCAGGATTATTTTGACCAGATAATGGCAAAACTGCCATCAACAGCTACCCAGACCACATCTCCGTCTATAACATTGATATAAAATTCCTGATTTAATGCTTCAACAGGAGTGCCAGAAAGAGTAAAACTTGGTTCAGAAGAATTAAAATTATGTTTTAGTGTGCCACTATAATCCTTATACTGGTTTGAAATTTGTAACCCGAATTGATGCATACCACCATACTGTCCAGGTTCCCAGCTAATATTTAAACTTTGTACAGAATTTAAATTAACGGTATTTTCATCATCACTGTAATCTATATCAGATATTGTATATGTTCCCTGCGCCATCGGCAAAGCATTTGGTAATGGAACACCATACTTATCAAGAAAGTATTCTGTTGGAGCTTTGACTTTTACTTTTACAGTATCTTTGGCAACATTTCCAGTTGAGTCAGACACAGTGTAAATAATAAGATAAGTGGCAGCCGAATCTGTATTAACTGTACCGGAAACTACAACGGAATCGGTCAAATCTTTTCCCTCGTATTCATCATATGCCGTAGCTTCAGGACGAGTATACGGATCACCCAAAGTTATCGTAGTATCCTTATTGCCCAATATTGTAATTTCAGGAGGTTCCCTGTCTTTAGTTCTGACCATCACAGTAATAATTTTCTTGGCATAACGTCCTTTTGTATCAATAACATAGTATTCGACTTTATATGTTCCTTCAGCCCTGGTATTAACCTCATTTGTAATTTGTATGTTACTGATCGGATTTCCATCCCCATCATAAGCAGTAGCATCAGGTGGCTCAAAATCATCACCAACAAAGATCCTGATCGTATCATCACTATCAACAATGATTACAGGATCATCAGTTCGTAATGAAATTTCACGGCTTAATCTTTCACTTTTTGCACCATGTTCATCTTCTGCCTGATATATAATATAGACGGTTTTACCCAAATCCTGAATTGATGTATCAACAGTAACATCATCTCCGTCAGGATCTTCAACATCCCAGCCAGGTTCAACGAAATCATCAAAGAAATCAAGTTCCATTTTTAATGGTGGCTTAAGGGTCAAAACAGGAGGATTGTTCTTGGTTTCCCGCTTTTTGACAACAAGAGTAAATTGTCGTGATGAAGTAGCTCCTTGGGAATCAGTTACCGAAACAGTCAGGTTATAGGTACCTGTATCATTTGTATTGTATTGACCTGTTACTACAAGATCATCATCACCCAGATCTTTATCTTCTTTGTCATTTGCGCCAAAATAGTTACTGACTATGAATTCATCACCCTGAAATATAGAAATATTGTCACCAACATATTTAACAAAAATAACCGGTTTTGTATTTTCTTCAGGAATGTCCTCAGGTAATACGATAACAGTTCTTGATGCTGTTGCAGGATTGCCTGATTCGTCAGTAACTTCGTAATGAATTTCATATGTACCTTCAGAAAAAACTGCAACGTTATCCCTTGCAGATATTAAATCAGAAGTGTATTTCTTGTTTTCAAATTCATCAAAAGCCTCAACCTGGGTTCTGAGTGTTGCCAGAATGTTTTGTGGGTCTCCATAAGGGATATTAGCAGGGTTCGGACCAAAAATAGTAATTACCGGACCGATTGTGTCCTTGATATAATCTGGGCAATCGGGATTAAACCTGCACGCAATTGCATCAGGATCATCAGGTGGCCAAGGCCTTGCCAGAAGAGAATCCTCTGGAGTAAACTCATTAGTTCCTCTCAAATCAAGAGCGTTGTCAAATGTTACATCCGTACAGCTTGAAATAAACAATACAACAAGAAAAACTGTCAATAATTTAAAATAATTCATAACACCGCCTCACTTCCGTGAAGAAAAAAGAATTGGTAAAGCAATTGAACAACTGAGTGAAACAGCTCCCACACCTGCTCCCATATAGGAGAGATTCCTCATTAGTTGCCATTTCTCAATTTCATCATGTAACCTTTCTACATGATGAGGACGTCTTTCATCTCTGTAGGCTTTCAGATTATCATCAATTTTTGTATTACAAAAATATCCCAATCCAGCACCTCCTAAAGAAACAGCACCAGAAACCACTCTCCAGAAAAATACTCCTGCCCATTTTTTTTGTTCACCGGTTTCTGTTGGTATGACTACTCTTCGCTCCGGTTGTCCGCATTGCTGCATTATCTGTCTTACATCTTCACCTATTCCGGTAATTGTATCCATTCCATAAACCAGCTCCACTGCATCATCACAATTACCATCCTCTACTTCCAGCTTGGCCAGTCGCAAGTTTACTTCTTTATTGTGGTAATTTCTTGCGATAAAAAGTGCATAAGCATCTTTTGCTTTCTCACGCATACCTTCAGACTCATATATCATTCCCGCTTTGGGGAGATAGTCTTTATACGCTTCATTACTAATATGGAAAAGACTGATATAACACTCTGCAGCATCTGCCTGTCGTCCCATATTTGAATAAAGCTCTGCCAATTGCCTCCATGCGTCTTCATTGTCTTTCTGTATACCCATACTGTTCTGAAAAGCTTCAATCGCCTTGTCATTTGCTGTGCCAAGTGCAGCATAACGAAGTCCTAAATCAAAATAGTCACCTCTATCCAGTGAACGCCCTGCTGAAGCTGCTTTTGAAAGATACTGTGAACTTTGTGACAGGTTACCAAGCCCTATACTGACAAGTGCTAACTGGAAATAGATCTCACCATCTTCACCACCCTTTTGAAGAATTGAAAGATATTCACTCTGGGCAAGCTGAAGATCTCCTTTTGCTTCGTAAGCCATTGCAATTTCGATATTAGCAGGTATCTCAAGTGTACTCTCTTGTTTGGCTTTTTCCGCTGCATAAATAGCATCACTGTGTCTGTCGCCTTCTCTGTAATAAGAAGCAAGTTGGAGATAAAGATCCGGGTAGGAATTACCAAATTTCGAGATAAGCTTGTCCTGATGTTCAATAGCTTTGTCAAATTGATTCGCAATTGCACATGCTGCTGCAGTTACATATCTTGCTACATGAAACTGTGACTCCTGCTTAAGTACTTTTTCGTATTCTGGGATTACAGCTTCTGCTTTTGCCTGCGAATATTCACCTGCCGATGCAACCAAAGCTCCAAACCTTTCAATTGATTTACTGCTTTTTGCCAATACATTCTCTCCAAGAATTTTCTGGATATCAACAGGGATTGAACCAACCAATTCACCTGCTATCTCCATTACACACTCATATAACCCATCTTCAAAATCCTTAAGA
>DATGNN010000441.1:0-3268 GCA_035306725.1 Chitinispirillaceae bacterium
CAGAAAGGGTTTTATGGCTGTGAAGGTCATATCTACATTTCACCGTTGTCGTAATCGTAATCGTTATCCCAATAACTGCATATTATGTGTTCTGGATCTGAGTCTTTAATCCAATATCCACCAAGCCGATCGTGTAAAGGAATCGTCTGATTTAGGTCTTATTAAGATCTGATGTATCATTCTTGCTGAATAATTACAATTAAAAAAAACTGTATCACAAACCTGTATTAATGTAATTTAATAATTGACCTTCTGTTCTCTCTCGATTTAATGATCAATAAAGTATTAAAATACCAGAAAAGGAGAAATCCATGTCCGATTCAATACGTTATTCTGTTAGTCCGGCTGGTGAAAAATTACCAATTCCGGAACAAAAAGATTATCAGACTGAATTTGATCGTATTGCGCAGCTCGCAGACAAGGCTAGAAGTGAGGGCAAAGAGATAGTAGTTGTTATGGGTGTAGGATTTGTTGGAGCTGTAATGGCAGCAATAGTTGCAGATACCCGTGACAAAGATGGAAAATCATCAAAATTTGTAATTGGTTGTCAAAGGCCAAGTGCGCGCAGTTACTGGAAAATACCAATGCTAAACAGGGGAGAATCTCCGGTAAAGGCTGAAGATCCTGAAGTGGACAGGCTTATTAAAGAATGTGTTAACGAAAGAAAAACATTGGTTGCAACATTCAACAGTGATTGTCTTGCATTGGCAGATACGGTCGTTGTTGATGTCCAGTGTGATTATTCAAAAACTGAATTGGGAAATATGCGTACAGGTGAAGCGGATATGGCTGCTCTTGAAGCTACCATGAAAACTATTGGAGCAAAAATATCTGCAGGTTGTATGGTTTTAATAGAGACAACGGTAGCTCCCGGTACTACCGAATTTGTTGCCTGGCCAATACTGAAGAAGGCTTTTGTACGAAGGGGTATTACATCAGAGCCAATATTGGCGCACAGTTTTGAAAGAGTTATGCCTGGAAAAGAGTATGTTGCCAGTATACGTGATTTCTGGCGTGTGTGTGCCGGGTGTAATGATGAAGCAAGGATGAGGGTCGAAAAATTTCTTCATGAGGTCCTTAATACAAAAGAGTATCCTCTTACTGTCATGGATCGCCCAATAGAGTCTGAGACTACGAAGATAGTAGAAAATTCCTACAGGGCAACCATACTTGCATTTCTTAATGAATGGAGCATATTTGCAGAACGTAACGGGGTTGATCTCATTAAAGTTATCAATGCAATAAAAATGAGGCCGACTCACAGTAACATTATTTTCCCTGGTCCTGGAGTTGGCGGGTATTGTCTTCCAAAAGATGGTGGACTGGGATACTGGGCATATCGTCACATACTGGGTTTTGAGGATGGTGACAATGTTTTCAAAATCACTCCAACTGCTATAGACACAAACGATACCCGTTCTCTTCATGTAGCGGAACTGGTTCGTGATGCATTGCGCAATATGGGAAGGTATATAGCAGGAGCAGATGTTTTGCTTTGTGGCGCAAGCTATCGTCAGGATGTTGGAGATACTCGTTACAGTGGCAGTGAAATGGTTGTTCGAAAGCTTAAAGAGATGGGTGCAGAGATCAGGGTTCACGATCCATATGTTGAACACTGGTACGAATTGGAGAGCCAGGAAACATATCCTTCAGAGGGACATTCCTGGAGCAGATTTTTCCGTAACCAGGAGGAACTTAAAAACATTCGGATCAGCAAGGATCTGGTATCTTCTCTTGATGATACGGAAGCTTTGGTGCTGGCAGTCCCACATAAGGACTATCTTGGTCTGGACCCGGATCAGGTTGTCCAATGGGCGGGTAAGCCATTGGCTGTTATCGACTGTTTCGGGATTCTTTCAGATGATGAGATCAGAAGATATTTTGAGCTGGGTTGTGAAGTAAAAGCTTTGGGGAGAGGACACATTCAGCATATAAAAAAACGTGTAAAGGCAGGCTGTACCGGAAGTAAAATTACAGATCCGGATCTGGATATTACATTTTCAGTATAGTGTTTTTTGAGAAAGATTGAGACCTTTGTTAAAAATGTAATTTGTAATATGTAAATTTATGGAAGACAGGATTTGTTGATATCCTGTCTTCTTTGATAAGAAATTCTTGGATTAAATTAATATCGATGGATACGTAACATATAAATCAGTTATGTCTTGAGGGGGTTGAAACAGAAAAATCTGATCATCTGTTATCCGTTTACATTACGAAAATCAGGCTCAATATCCGATTCTACTTGCAAAATACAGAACTGTTGTATTTGATTAAAAAACAGACTCTAATGGTAATTGCACACAAAATCGATTAAACTTACGGTTTTTGGCAGTTTTAGCTGCCAAATTTTCTTCCACATTTAAGGCAGCGATATGGTGTACAGCCTATGAAACGAATTCTGTCGATAAAATTAAGTTTTTCTGCTTTTTTGTAACTTCGTGAAGAACAAATGGGGCATTTAAGATGGCTTTTTGAAGCTTTTTTTGTCAGTTTCTTTGGTTGTGGCAAAATACCTCCTGTAATTATGATTGAATTAATCCTGAAGTGGAAATTGTTACCTGCTAAATGAGAATATAAATTGAGCAGTGTATCTTTTTAAATTTTTACATGAACCATAACCTGCCAGATCAACTTGAAATACAGACTGAGGAGATTATTGTTAATACCTTTGTCTTTTTCAGGTTTGCTGTAAAGCTAAACAATGCATAAGTGATATTGTGCAGTACACTTTATTCAATATTGAATAGAAGCGATACAAATAAAACATATGTAAACAGGTTGTAAATAAACACCCCGGATGTCGAATCTGCATGAAAATTACCCAGGGTGTATCAGTTTTTACTGTAATCAACCCATTTTACCAATACTGCATGATAACTCATGTGAAAAAGCATTATTTCTCAGGTTAAAATAAAAATACATTTTGTGTTATTCTGATCCAAAATACTGGTTAAATCTGTTTTAAAACCCGATAGTTATGCCGGCATTGAATGTTGCATATGACCACAGATTTCTGTCTCCCAGAAAAAGTGTGTTTACAGTTGGAAAAAGGTCAAATGTGAATGTTCCTGGTGAACCTATGGAAATACCTAAACTATACATGAGCACAAAGTGTGTGGTTGTGCCTGAACCGCTGGATAAAGTTGCGGATGTATCTCCCGGGTCTGCAGAAATCTCCACTTCCGAATCGAAAAATGAGACTCCGGCACCTGTTTCTGTGAAAAGATTAAACCAGGCTGGAAAACTCGTGTTTAATCTCAGTACA
>DATGNN010000442.1:0-2672 GCA_035306725.1 Chitinispirillaceae bacterium
GAGATTCACCTTTTTTGACTGAACTTGTGGAAGCGGAAAAATTGAGAGCAGCAGCACTTAACCGTTTTTCTGCTAATTCGAATGAAATCCTTGTACGTGTACTGTTCTCATAAAAAAGATTAACAACTGTTTTTCCCCTCAGGGTTGGAACAACCTTGATTTCACGCTGAAGAATTTCGTAAAAGGAATCTGCTGTGTCGAGAATAAGGGATATATCTTCTTTTGAAACTTTTTCGAGCCCAAGTAGATGCTGGATTTGAAGCCCCATTGATCAATCGCCCTCTTCCAGTTCCATAAGCCAAAGTGAATCTTCACCATCAATTTCACTCACCTTAAGTGACACTACCTGATTTCTGAGAGTTGTAATCTTTTTCCCGACATAATCTGCCCTGATAGGCAATTCCCTGTTCCCCCGGTCAATCAATACCGCGAGTTGAATCGATTTGGGCCTCCCAAAATCCATCAATGCATCAAGCGCAGCCCTTACTGTCCGTCCCGTATAAAGGACATCATCTACAAGTACAAGATTCATCTCATTTATATCGAATGGAATATCAGTTATCTGCACCTTTGGCTGCTTGAATGCATTACGGTAATCATCACGATAAAGAGTTACATCAAGTGTGCCAGAAACCAGGTTCACCTTTTCCAATTCATTGATTTTAGAGGTGATACGCTGGGCAAGGTATACGCCCCGTGTTTGCATGCCAACTATTCCGAATTTGGAAAAATCACGGTTTCGCTCTAAAATTTGATGAGTAATTCGGGTTAACGCCAGATCCAGTGCATGACTGTCCATTAGTAGTTCCAGCTTTTTCATGGTAGTCAATATAGTTTGAACAAAAGCCCGAATGCAAGAATGTCAGGTCTATATTTTTTAAAATTTCCTCTGGTATCGTTTATTGCTCAGGAATCAAACAGATATTGTACAAAAGTATTTATTGTGAGTCGTGAATAGATGTTTGATACTTTGTTGTAATCGAGAGCGGTTGACCATACGAAATTTTTCGCCATTTTTCTGGAATACAATCCATGGATATCAAAACCAACAGCCGTACCGTCTGTACTTTCATCCATGCAGTACTGGAATGATGGTCCGGTAGATATTTTGATTTCATGTACATTTTCATCCATGTAGCTATACTCTAAACGCGGATTATTAATTACAAAACTTTGAGGACTGAAATAACCCCCGGGTTCCGGCGTTGTATCCACAAAATCAAAACCGGAACGATCTTTTCCATAATGCCTCAATTCGAAATAATAAGCACAGGAAATAGAATTGAACGTTTTGAATTCGAATTTGAATCGACCATCCGCACTAAGGCCAACCAATGAGTTGGGGTTAACTGATTTTGACGAAACCCATCCAAAATATGGGTAAAACCGCCCCTCCAGAAAACGATTTTCGGTAGATAGCTCAGCAAAAAAACGGTTATCTCTTGCTGTACCAATCCATGAACCACTCTGAACCTTATGCCCGGCAAGAGCAGGTATCGATTCATAGATCAGCTCTCTTGAGTATCCGGCTTTTAAAGAACCGGATTGTGTGTTTTTGGTAAATTTCAACAAAAACTCATTGCCATCACCATTTTTCTTGAGAGAGTGATGACCATACATGAAATTGAACACATACATTGATGATAAACGATATTCAGCATTCAATCTCACCAGAAACCCGTCTGCATGAAGCATTGTATCACCACCCCAGAATGATTCATATCCAAGTTCTGCACCAGCCGTGATATTGTACTTCGGATTGAACTGGCCCTTGGCGGTAATTGCGATTCCGGATAGCCCAAACCAGTCTCCTGGTTGATTTATGTATTTGACATTAAATCCTGCATATGGTTCATTGCCACGCATTAATTCCCTTTTCAGGTTTAACGCACCAGAATAACCGTATTTTGATGCAAGCTCTGAATGCATAACAGCTTTATCCTTTTCACCAATCCAGGCATAAGCACCTGCAATACCCTTATGTGCAGCTCCATTACGTGGTTGGGAGCGCAAAACAATCTCATATTGCTTAATGGCTTCGGGTACCGTTTCTTTATTACTGCTTAAAAGGTTTGCGTATTTTAGTCTGACTCCGGTATTTCCAGGATTGGTCTGAAGAATTTTCTTATACTCCTTTACCGCAACATCCCTTGTTGATGATTTTCCGGATAGCAGGTCGGCATATTTTTCCCTGACAGAATTGTTGGCTCCACGGGAGAGTACTGTTTCAAACTCTTTTTGGGCGTCTTCGAATCTGGAGGGATCTGCGGCAAGACATTGGGCATACTCAAGACGCAATTTCATGTCCTGCGGACGTTTTTTCACCAGTTTTTCATACTGCTTAATGGCATCTTTATTATAGCTCCTGTCTCTTGACAATAGTTGTGCATGCTGATAATTGATATTGTAGTTGTCGGGATTTTGGGAAGCAAGCTGCTGATACTCTTTAATTGCAGTGCCAAGGTATCGTTTATCCCATAAGAGTAACTGACGATATTCATCCAGGTACTTTTTGTTCGACGGATCTTCTTTAAGCAGTTTTTTATACTCGGCAACCGCTTCATCGAGATTCTCTTTATCCGCAGCAAGCAGACGGGCCAGTTTATATCTGTATCTGCGATCGTTTTTTAGTTTTAATCCTTTTCGATAATAATCAATTGCATCATTTTTTC
>DATGNN010000443.1:0-2872 GCA_035306725.1 Chitinispirillaceae bacterium
TATGAAGTAAAGAACTACTGGAATCGGATTTGCCAAACTTTAAATTAAGTAACGTATCAACACTGTATCCATATTCATTGTTTATTTTCATATCAGTGTAAGCGAAGTTGTTCCCAATAAAGCAACATCCAAATAGTATAATAAACTTAAGCATAATTTAAAGCCTTTAAATTTTTAAAAAAATCGGTTCCGCGCCACCTCTGTTTTTAGGCAGAACGCCTTCGATGAAAATCTTCGATAGTCATAAAGGAAGATGGATAGTTTTGGAAATGAATGAATTTGCCGTCTTTTAAAATACCAACGTGAGCCATGTCTGTTGCGCCATCAGAATAAGTTCTGGTATGTTTGAAATAAACTAATTGAAAAATATCTGGATTATATTCAGTAACAGAAAACATGTCAATTAAAGTACTCGAGTTACCCTTTTTTCTATCTCCATATAGAACATCCCACACAAATCCAGAACAATCATATCTTTTTTCCTGATTATATTTATAATTCTGCCATTCTGTTATTTTTTCATAAAGCTTCTCTTTGTTTAATACTGAAATATTATTGTTATGATTTTCATATTTTTCAGATGGATTATTTTGAATACCTTTTACCACCAGCACCAGATTCTTGTCACATTTAACAAAAGAATCAATAAAACTATCTATGCCCTCTCCCAGATTAATTCCCGGTACGATATCAGCCTCTTTTGATCCATGAATATAAAACTCTTCATCTCTTTTGTGCGTATCTGTTGTTGAAAAAGGAATAAGCCCAATCCTCTCATTAATTTAATCATTGGAATTTTTTCGATTAATAAGGTTTTCCCACCAACTGTCTTTTTCTGCAATTTCCCGCTTTGTCTGAAGAACTACCCAGCGTCCTTCAGGTATCGAACCATCCTCTTTTTTGGGGTCACTGTTATCGCCTTTTCCGGTAACTGCTTCCCACTTTTCTTTTTCATCATGCTTTTCATCCAGCCAGATAAACTCCGATCCATTAAATACCAGACATTCACATGCTGTAATTTACACATTAAAATTATTAAATAGAAATGAAATAAATCTATGTAAATTATTCATCTTCTCCCCAATCAATCATTATCTTTTTACCATATCTTTTTTCAAGCCGATAGACCTGCCAGGCACTGAAAATTCCAGGAATCCCGAATTGAATAAATGTGATCGTAGAAAGAAAAATCGCGGCAAGACCAATTCCAAGTTGGAAGTTTTTAGATACCTTTCCAGCAATTATTGCAATAGCACCTCCACTAATAGGGAATAAGAGATGGAAACGAACTATACCTGTATAAGCTTTTGAAAGAAAAGATTTAAAGAAGTAATCTGAAAAAGCATCGCTCCGAATTAATGATGGATGTGTGATATCATAGGTTCCTTTATCAAAATCAAATGATTTAAGTCGAGCTTTTTCATTTCGATGATAATCATTATAGTAATATTTTATTGGAAAATAACAGTAAACCAAATAAAAAAGGAGCGTTCCGGCCATTAGCCAGCTTGGAGAGGCGTATTCATTAAAAGCAAGAATTAATAATGCACCGGTATTTAAAGCCATTCCAACAATCATGGAGGGAATATAACTAAGTAAACAAATGTTAAAATACCAGAACAAATAATCCTTTTTTAATAAAAGTAAAATGATCGCGAGAAAACCAGAAAAAATGGAAAAAACCAAATATTGTTTTAGGAACTGAGTGCTCCCAAATGCATATAGCCCTAAAGACCATACTGGCGTCATAGTAATGGTACACACTAATGAGATTGTATATAACCTTTTTTTTTCTTCAGTCATTTTATAACATTCTTAAAAACCACTAATGTTGAATTGACGTAAATATAACGATTCTATATGGCGTTCAAGTTGAAAGAGCGTCTGGCATATTGGTTGAACAATATTGTTATTTATAGCATTGGCAATTGAATTTTCAATTTCATTTCCTTTATTACGAAGTTTAATGGTATAACCTCTTTTATCATCCAAATAATCAAGAGTCAATCCGACAATAACTGAAAGCACAATTCCCGCTCCAACTACGACTACTACAGGTAGTGCTGGTACACCAGCAATCATTGCAAAGACACAACTTAATCCTACGATAAATCCAGCGGTAATTGTGCTAACCGCTGTTTTAGTAATATCCATCCCGAATTCCACTATAAAATCCGAGATAAATTTACCATCGTCAGAAAGCATACCATTATGCCAGGCAACTAAATCTACAACACCGATTACTATAACAGTTATAATGTTACCTTTGAGTGCAGGTTTTAAACCTTTCAGGGCAGCACCTGTCCCTGCCGCCGGACTCTTTGCGGCACTTAAAGCCATTACTTTTGGATTTTTTAATACGTATTTCGTGCCCTTGAAGGTAGTTCGGGTTCCAGCTATTCCTTTGAACACCACGAAATATTTACCATTGTACTTTTTCAAATAAAACTTCTGGCCCGGGAAAAAATCTTTCAGTAAATCGAAATTGTTAACAACCCCGCCAATACCACCACCAATTGCATTATTACTAAGAGATTTAAGAAAGTCTTTTTTATCATAGACATCTTCAAGATTGTAAGTTCCTTCAACCAGATCAGAATTTTCCACAACATCAGATGGTACTTCTGTAATAACTATTGAATTATCAAGATTAGAAGGCAGGTCTTCTTCAATAGCAGGTCCTGGATCAATAACCGGTATGGATGAAACAGCAGATGGTTTCCAGTTACCAGTGAATATCTCTATCGAATCATTAAAAGTGAAAAATTCTTTCGGAAGCATCAACGGTATTTGATGACTGCCCCATTGAAGATCGAGATACACTGAGCTTCTCTTCAAAGGTTTTACAATCATAAAATCTTCAGGATTGTTT
>DATGNN010000444.1:0-4987 GCA_035306725.1 Chitinispirillaceae bacterium
TGCTTCGGTTCTGTTTTTTTCATTTGGATGGCTGAAATAGCCGAAACGCAGTTCTGAAACAGATGGAGCGAGTTTAAAACCAGCGTTAATAGATACAATATGGGCATATTCGTGAGTTATCACGTCATCAAGCCAGTCGTGGCTTCCTCTGAGGTTGAAATCGGAATCGTGAGTCCATAATGTGATAGTATTGGTATTGGCAAGTGCCCATCCATTGCTGAAATCGCTGTCCAGAAGCACCGCATTGGTTCTTTCAGGAAGTTTTATTCCGTAGGTATTATGGTAGATTTCATGAAGTTGTTCAAGCTTTTCTGCAACCCGTTTTACAAGATGTGCGCATTCGTCAGGATAATAGATACGGAAATTTTTTGTATCACTTGAATAAAATTTGTATCCCCAACCGTTGAATCTGGCTCCGAATGAGGAAAATGGAGCTATGAATATTAAAAATAAAACTGAAATGGAAAGAATAGGTTTAAGTTTCATTAACAGATCCTGTTTTTGGAACACAATGAATAGAAGTTTCAGAATATCTTGTATGTAGAGTTCGGTTTCATAGACAAATATATTTCTGCAGCTCTGGATTCAATCCTTTAAAAATTCACCAGAGTTAGTTAATAACCGCCATTTTCCAGTATTTAACATGTTTTTTACCATTAATTGTTGCTTCCAGACGGCATCGATATACTGCAGGTCCCAGTTTTTTAACCGGCACCAGATGTTCACTCCATCCTTCACTACCGCTTAGTTTTTCGGGTGGATTGCCCATTTCGCTTATTGAGTACACCTTAAAGCCGGTCTGGCTGAATATATCAAGTCTGACTTTCTGTGCAGGTCCCGAAAACTTATACCTGAAAGCTGCTTTTTTAGCACCATAAGTAGGATTGGGATAGCTGAAAAACCGTACAGGTTCATTATCTGTTACAATTACAGGAAGAGAGCTGACACCATAGGCAAACGTTCTTCCAGCATCAAAACCATTCATGGGCCAGAAAAGAGTATCCGGCATCATCGACTGCGGAATTTTCCACCGGTAAACCCATCCATCTGAAGAAACAGCAAAAAGATCCGGTTGCCTTTCATCGTCCATGAACCCCACAAGAGGAGATGTGGAAAGAGAGCCACCGGTAGTAAGCGGCCATCGTGACTGTAAATGAGAATTAATTTTTTCGGAAGGCCGTTTTGCTTCAGGAGTGATCGCATCAACAAATCCACCCGGTATTACATAGGGCCAAATCAATGAATCACCTTGGTCAAGAAGTGTGTCAATATATTCGGCTGTAAGATCCCAGATGCTGTCAAGTTCACCTCTCTGTGTATAATACCAGACTTTTCCCTTTTTTCGATCAGCTTTGACAATTTTGTCTATTTCGTATGTAACATTTTCGCCGGTATTGGAAGAAAAAAGTATAAGCGGTTCCCGTTTTTTGCCGGTAACAATTACAGGTGATGAAGTTACGCTTCCACGTTGAAGCCAGTATTTTGTGTCAAGATATGCAGGCCACCCGTCAATAAGCACACCCTTGTGGTTGAAAGCATAGATACCGTTGGTGCCACCAACCAGAATGTCGAGGCTGCCGTTTCTGTCGATATCTGCAAGGGCCGGTGCAGAGAGGTTTACAGGGTATTGTGAACGGTCGTCCGATTTTTTATCCTCTGTATAAGAGTAAACAGAAGGCCAGTCAATTGGTTCATCGAAATTCCAGCCAGGAAGTATTTCCAGATTTCTGTCAAATGCCCACAGTCCTTGTCTGCTGTCACAAACTACAATATCACTTGAACTGTTTCTGTCCAAGTCTCCGGTAACCAGAGTGTACGGACCGATACCATCAATTTTTAGGGTTTGGGTTACATTCTGTTGTTGCAAATCACAAACAGACAACGAACCATCATTTTGAATAACTGCGATTTCCCCGGTCTCCCTGATAGCTGCTATTGCGCATATCGCACTATCGGAATCAAGTTCAACAGCAGTGATCTGATGCGAATTATGAGTACCACAGTAAATAACTCCATTATTGCTTCCAACAGCCCATGAGGAGTCTGAATAGTTACAGATGTATGTAGTTGGTACTGAAGGAAGGGTTATTGAGTCTCTAACCGGAGGGTTTCCCGCAGAAAGAGATGAAAGAACATAGATCAGACTGTTTCTCGAAGAGATATACACACTGTTATTTATAACTGCAGGCATTGATGCAATATCAGAAAGACTGTCTGAAATATATACTGTATCAGCATCATTAATTGTATCACCGCACAGATCAATACGGTTTACAATGCTTTGTCTTGTGTTATAAGGGTTACTTGCTGAAGTATCTGAAGGCCACACGTATAAGTGTCCTGATTTGGAGAGAAGTACAAACTCGTTGCCATCACTGCTTTTATCTATATCGCAAAGAAGCGGTTCGAAGAACTGTTCCGGAGCAGTTCGTTTTGGCCAGGAACGAACCATGTAATCCCATTTTACAGAAACAGAAAAAGCGGTATCAGAAAAATTTGTAATACGGTTAATTGTATCACCACGTTCGATAATTATCAGTTCTTTACCTGGTTTTGAACTCTTTGGAGTAATATCAATAGATAAATAGGTATGCCCTCCGTCGTTACTGCGAGTAGATGGTCTTGTGAACGGACCGAAACTGTTTACCTTTACGGTTTTTTTCCCTTCGATTGATTTTTCGTGTGGGAACACATCTTCAGCACCGCCGTAATCAAAAACAGACTGACTTAATGCATCAACAAACTCTACTCCCAGATCAAAAACCCCGTCAGCTTCAACAAGCGATACGCCGCGATAAGAAGAATCTGTATTGACCATATTATACGGCAGTTTTTCTCTTATTATCTTTTCGTCCACATGCCAGACAAGTACTCCTGAAGCTGGAAGACTGACATCATTGTTTTTAACTACCTGTATTACATTCGATTCATCTGTACCGGAAGTGGCAATTACGTTATTGTCTACATTGACATTAAATGGATAATGTGCAATTGATATCTCGTTTTCTTCTGTTGTATCATATTCAAATATGTTTTTTTGACCCGAGAGATTACGCTGACGGTTTTCGATCAGATAATATTCATTGTTATTTATCGGAACAAGAAGAATTGTAGTATCATTTGGATTATTCTCTCCGTCTAAAACAGATGAAAGTGATTTGATGTCGTATTTATCACCGGTTCCTATTGGTGCAATTTTCACATCATCCCAGCCCATGAAAGCACGTACCCATGCTGAAGGATAGGGTGGAATAAAACCGCTTCCAGCGCTGTAACCCGAAAAATCCATTATACAGAAAGCGCCAATACCGGAATTTCCGCTATTTGAGTAAAGATCGGGTATACCTAATTGACGAGCAATCTGGTTTACCAGAATTCCCTGAATACCCCAGTTTACACCGTCCTGATTTGATGTCTCTGAGCACATCATGACCTCATCAATAAGCAGACGGTTTTTACCCTGAATTGTAATGCCATTTTCGCTTAGTTTAAGGGTGTCCCGATAGTATTTGAAAAAATCTGAATCAATAAAGGCATCAATCATATCGGAAGGACTGTCTGCATACATTGCACCCTGCGCAATTCCGTCTGTAAGATAAGAAGAACCGGCATGGAAAATGAGAAAAACAGTTTTTCTGTTCTGTTCATCACGAATCGTATTGTCGGATTCATTATAAGTTAAATTGGCAAAAGGAGAATTTGAAGGATCTTTGGATGCAGCTGCAAGAGCATCTTTTATAAATAACAAAAGACGGTAACTCAGTTTAAAATTGAATTCCTCCCATGTTTCTTTTTTCTGCTTTCCGCCTGGAGAATAAAACCTCATCAGGCTGTCTACAGCGTATCCATTTTCTGAACTTCCTGATGGATAAATTGAATATTCAAGAACAAGTTTACCTTTTGAGACTTTGTTGTAATAGTTTTTGACAGCATCAAGCTGACGTGCAAAGTAGAGTGAATCGTGTGGAAGAACATCGTATTTATAAACTGTGTCTGATAGATAGTAATCAAGTTCCGTTTTGTCGCCGCCCCCCCTGATACCAAACAGGCCATTACCGCTAATTTGCATTGAAGAGTCTTTTTTGCCGCCATTAAACTCAACGCGTAGAGCGATTATATGAAGAGTATCAGTTTTGTTTTTCCGGAAATTAATTGACCATTGATGATCGCCGGCTGTTTCAACAAGCCCTTTTTTAGAGTAGGATTTCAAAAGATAGGGATGAACCCGACGCGTATCCTTATTGTCGTTTGCAATTGCAGAAGATATGAATAAAAAACAGGTTATCAATAATAAACCAGGAGAAAAACGGCAATTTGTAAACATGATTTGGTTCCTGTATGATGAAGCCGGATTAAAGTAAATCCGGCCATGTAATTTGGATTATATTTAAAATTAGAAATTAATCAGAAATGATGTACGCCATTGTCCGTGACGGGCACCGGTTGCTCCGGTTTTCTCGTCATTAATAGATTTAAGAATTCCTTTCATGAAACCTTCGGGTGAATAGATATAGGACCAGTCAAAACACAAGGATTCCCATTTGATTCCGATTCCGAATGTCCACTCATATCGCTCACCTATGTAGTCTATCAGAAAACCGCTGCGCAGGGCAAGAAATTGGGAATACCAGTATTCAAGACCCAGGTTATAATTAATTTCCTGTATTTCATAAAGAAAATCTTCATCTTTGTCTGCAAAGAGATCGGTTTTTAATGCCTGAAGAAAATTGTCGGGATCTTTATCTCCAAAGTAGTTTTTTACAACCTCTTTATGCATATCAAACAGGACTGTGAGGTCGTGGACTGGTGTTTCCACAGCCCGGTAGGCAAGTCCCAGACGCAGGGTAAAAGGTAATGGGTCGAGACTTGTTCTGTCGATATAGAAAATAGCCGGTCCCATATTCTGCATCATGAAACCAAGATCAAAATTCTTGAAAAACAGGTTGCGTTTTAAGATCGCGGCGTCAATTGCAAATGTCTGCCCGAC
>DATGNN010000445.1:0-9168 GCA_035306725.1 Chitinispirillaceae bacterium
GATTCTTTTGGCAAAAATATTAAAACCTGAAAATTTAAAGATGGTAAACAGGAAGAATTGTTCAGGACAAGCATGTTTTATTTATATTAAAAGCGTTTTATCTTAAAAGGATGGATTTAAAAACATAATTTCATGATTATATATATAATAACACTTCACCTTTCAGGAGATGTAATATGAGAAGGATGATTCAACTTTCAATTTTACTTATTACAATATTTGTCATGTTGATAATTTCCTGCAATATGCCTCAAGATGGTACTACACAAGAAAGGAATACTCCAATTTGCGTTGTCCCGAAAATACAAAAATAAATACAATGCCACAAATTTACTTATTTTATGGTACATGGTTTAATATAATTAATATGTTAATAAATTTACGGGCTCCAAAGCCCGTAAATCAGAATTTTTAAAAAGTTCCGCAATTCCAGCCCCACATATTGCCTTTGGCACTTGAAAACTCTATATAGATTCGTTCCCTGGGTATACCGAACTCCTTTTCACAAAAACTGCATAATGAATTGCTAAGGCTGGTTGTTTGTGATTCGCTCAAGCCAATGCTTTTACACTCTATAAACGCAAGCGGTTTATCACTTCCTCCAAAAGTCATCGGCAGATTACTTTCCAATGATGTCATAACATAGGTTTGCGGTTTACCGAGTATTTCGGCTGTGAATGATGAGAGCTTCTTTAAACTTTCCGATGAGTCACTTATCTCCTTATTGGTCTGGATTTTTAAAAATGGCATTATAGACTCCTTCATTTAAAATTAATACAGATGGATAGTTAACTTTGATTTATATGATCATTACAATATAATTGTATAAAAGATTGAAAAAAAAATAAAATCAACATACGAAATATTTTTTATATTATTTTTTTGACATATCATTACAGGAGGTTTACGTGAGTATATATAAGTTGGTTGTTTTATTGATCGTCCTGATAACTGGTTACAGTTTCTGTTATGAATGTCCGCCTCTCAAATGGGCTAAACATGCTGATGAGATTAATGTCGTTCCGGATGTTATTATGGATTTATCGGATACTTCTATTTTGTGTTCAGGAACAGAAAATGTGATAATTGATAAAAGGGATGGTTCGGTAATTGGAACAAAACCGGGTTTAATAATAAAGGATAATTCAAGAACGCATGAGGGTGGTTTTATTTCCCTGGGGCGCAGAAAGATGACTGTTGTAAATAATCGACTCGAAGAATTATGGTCAAAAGAATTTGATTTACTTTCTTTGGAATCTGTAATTCAGACTCGGGATAGCGGGTATGCGGCATTGGGAGTTATCAACGAATATGAAGAATTTCAAATAATAATTATGGATAAAAAAGGCAGTATTTTAAAAAAAAATCAGATTGACGGAAATACTTATTATGAAAACGGAGTATTATTTAAAGGAATTATTGAAGTAGACAATGGAATTGTTGTCTATGGAACTGGTATGTCGGTTTGGCCTGAAGCTCTGGTTTCAAAATATAGTTTTGACGGGATTGAAATCTGGTCAAAGATATTTGGCGGAACAGGTATATCCGAAATGATTGCAGTTGAAAATGGAATCGCTTTTACAGGTTGTGTTGATCCGGAGTTTTGGAAAATCGTTGATACAGTACCTTCTCGCTCAGGTTTGGGTAAACGACTATACTCTCCAGACAGCTATGTTCCACTTATTTATTTAAATTCGGATGGCAGTATCATTTTAAATAAAAGTTTTGATACCATGCAATTTGACGACTGTAGATCAATAAGAAAATGCGGTGACATGTTTTTTCTGGCTTATTATACCTGTGACCTTAGTGCTGGAGAAACAGAATCACAAACTATTGTTGCAGTTAATGAATCAGGCGAAAATGTGTGGTCAAAAAAATTTATATTAGATAACCATGACAAGATATTAATAGCTGATATGAACCCTCGTGTACAGCCGTTTTCATCAGGCGAGCTGCTGATTTTTGCACTGGATACACTTTGTTATTATGCGAAATCAACAGGTACGAAGCAGGAACATAATGTTAACCTGAGGCAATCTCTAAATAATATTTTATGTAAAATAGATAATAACGATATCCGCTATACTCTTGTAGAACCTTCAGAAGTCACTCTATCCCTGCTTACACTCCATGGAAAGGTTATCAGATTAATTGATAAGGGGTTTAAACCGGCTGGTGGGCATCGTATATCCCTGAGAGGTTTACCCAAAGGGGTTTATCTGGTGAAATTAAACAGCAGTGAAGCTTCGGCTATTCAAAAAATTATAATTTCAAAATAAATGTTTGTTTGTAATGAATAGAAACTAAACATAATAATACCAACTTCAGCACTTCAATAAAACCCGAAAGCGTTTATCCGATTCTGGTTTGAACAGATATGACCAATAACCTGTGATTGATTTAAACAGGATAAGTCTTTTTCCAAAAAGAGTTGTCTTATCACCCGTTTCACGTGCCTGATGCAGAATGGGTTCGAATGTTATCAAAAACCTTAAAAAAACAAGCGATGAAGTTAGTTAAGTAACAGAAATAAAAGAAATTACAAAATATATGTGTTATCAGATATGATAACGATAAATATTTTCGTTTGTTGATTTTCTACTCAATCCATGTTATCTTATAGAGTGAATCAAAAGAAATACAGATTGAATTTAATAAAAGAGAATTTCAAACCTGGATGGAAACGATTAATTGACGATGAGTTTACGAGGGGTGGCACCCAAGAACGGGTTTTATGACAGACACTGCCTCTATATTTATGGTGATATACCATTAAGTGACTGCTTCTGTGGGAAAAGACATGATTAAATTTGTATTAAAAACTGTTGTTTTGCTGCTTATAGCAATGCTTGCATCATGTGCGAATGATATAGCAGGCAGCGGAAGTGAGATAGTAAATGGGAAACTCGCAGCAGGAACATCAGGTGTGCTGGTGGAAGCTGTTTCGACAGGATATGTGAAAACAATGTCGGGAACAGAGGAGATTATGACAACATTTACTGACAACAATGGAGCATTTTCCCTTGCGTTAGATACTGGATGTTACAATCTTGTTATTAGAGATACGCTGAAAGGAGTTGGAGTATTTATACCTGAAGTGAGAAGAGGTGATGAGTTGGGTATCATTGGGCTCAGTGAACTTGGCAGTATTGAAGTAACTGTTGAATCAACAAAAGGATTTGAGTACCTGGTTTTTATTATTGGTACTCCCTTTGGAGTTATTGCTAATACAGGAGAGGTATCATTGATCGATAATGTTCCTCCCGGATCTTATGTATCAAGTTTTATTAGCCTGACACGCCCGTCACCTGGAGGGGTTCCAACGGAGCCTTATAATATCGAGCTGGAACTAAAACCTTCAGACCGTTTTCATCTTCAATTTACAGATTAAAGGAGAACGAAAATGCTGAATTATCAAACAAAATTATTGAGAAAAGCAACTGCCATCAAAACCCGATTGTTTACTTTAATGGTTGTTTTTGCTACAGGTGGATTTTTTGGCATAAGTGCAAATGGAATTGTTGTAGATACTGCGTGTGCTTATGGATCCTTTTTAATAAATGAAAGGTCAGAGAAATATCCTGTTGTTTTGAAAACTTATAGTGATTACAAGGATTTCATATATGAAATGGACCTTACAGATGTGCATTCTCCTTTACCTGGTTATGAAAGATTTGAGGTTTACTGGAGACCAGACTGCTGTTTGGGGTTGAGTGAATCCGAATTTAATAATAAGTTGCTTATTGGTTTCAGAACACACAAAGTTGCCCGTATTCTGGATGTAGTTCTGGACAATGGAAAAATAGTTGTAAATTACATCCGGGAAATGGATAGTTTATATCTGGGCCATAACTGGATTGCTCCTGACGGTACTTTAATGTTGGCGATGGGGGTGACTGTCTTTTCAATCAGCTCTGATAATATTGATCTGAAAGATTATGAAATCAAGTTTAATGAAAAGATTCCAACTAATATAAAAAATTTACCAGTAATGCGACCTGTGCAAAATAAACCATTGTCAGAGGGTTCCTGTTACAATTTGAGAGGTATAAGATTACCCCATAACAGGGTAAGAGGCGTTTATATACATGTAAATAATGGATTCCTGAAACGAAAACTAATTCTGACAAAAAAATATAATTAATCTGAACATCAAAAGAATGGAACCAAAAGGCAAGCAGGGTATGGTTAAGTTAACATCTTACAAATAGTCCGGTCAGAATTGTTTTGCAAAATTTGAAAACTGTTTCCTATGAAGAAATTCCAGTGTTGCTTGAAAGTACTCTGATCTAAAGTCTATATGCTGATGAACAGGATTATTAATGAATTCCATTTTCAATTATACTGATTACAGAGTGTATCTAAAGAGCATTTTCGATCATAAAAAACAGCTTAATCCGGGTTTTTCTCACAGGCTGCTTGCCCGACAGCTTGGATTGAAAGCTCCTGGTCATATGCTTTTTGTCATGCAGGGAAAACGAAATCTTACCAATGATCTGGCCATGAGAATTGCAGTCTGGCTAAAACTTGGAAAAAAAGAGTCTGATTATCTGATGTCTCTTGTAAGATATTGTCATGCGAAAAATGCTGATGAGAAAAAAAACTCCTTTGATGAACTTTTACGGTTACGCGGAAGTAATCGAAAAGTAGTAAAGACAAATCGCTACAGATTTTACGAAAAGTGGTATTATTCTGCAATCAGATCAGCTCTGGATGTAATCTCGTTTCGTGACGATTATGGTATGCTTGCATCATCGCTTAACCCACCCATAACAGTTTCACAAGCCAGGGAAGCAATCAGGGTACTGCAGGGGGAAGGGCTGATAAAAACAGACCGATCCGGTTACTTAAAACCATCAGAAAAATTGATCACAACCGGAGACAACTGGAATTCAGCTGCAATTGAAAATCTTCGCTATCAATTTCTGGACCTTGGAAGAGAATCTCTAAGCAGATTTGTTCCACAGCACAGGGATGCTTCATTTCTTACGTTGTCGCTTTCGGAAGAAAGTTTCGAAAGAATTAAAGAAAAAGTTAGAAATCTGAGGGCAGAAATTCTGGAAACAGCAGCAAATGAAACCTCCCCCGATCGGGTAGTTCAGTGTAATATAACACTCTTTCCCATGTTCTCAAGTGAAAAAATATGATCAAACAGCGCCCGTCGTAAATTTACGGACGCATTAATTTGCTTAAAAGCATTTACCTTCTTTTTCTTTCAAACACCTGCCATCAGAACATCTGTAACAGATTTCGTTTTGAAGTTTGTTTTCTTCGAGAAAGAGTCTGACATTTTCCAGGGTAGTTTCAGCAATATTTTCAAGTGCTTCTTTTGTAAAAAATGCCTGATGAGATGTTACAAGCACATTGGGGAAAGTCATAAGACGCGCCAGCACGTCATCACTTATTGCTTCAGCAGAAAAATCCTCAAAAAAGTAATCACCCTCTTCCTCGTAAACATCAAGACCGGCATAGCCGATTTTGCGGCATTTAAGTCCTTCAATCAGATCTTTTGTATTTATCAGCTTACCCCGCCCTGTATTAATTATCATCACACCGTTTTTCATTTTCTCAATTGTATCACAATTTATCATATGGACATTTTCGGGTGTCAGGGGACTGTGCAAAGTGATAATATCCGACTGGCTGTAAAGAGTATCAAGATCTGTATACCTGATTCCATTTTTTTCGGCGAAATCATTATCCGGGTAGATATCAAAAGCAAGAACTTTCATTTTGAACCCGCGGAGAATCTGAGCTACTATTTTTCCTATTTTTCCGGTACCTATAACACCGGCCGTTTTCCCGAACATATCAAAACCCAGCAGATTGTTCAGTGTAAAATTGTTGTCCCGTGTACGAAAATAAGCCTTGTGAGTTTTGCGGTTAAGCGCCATCATCAGTGCTATCGCATGCTCCGCCACAGCATGGGGTGAATAGGCAGGAACCCGTACAACATGAATTTTTTTGTAAATCGCCTGAAGATCAACATTGTTGTAACCGGCACTGCGTAAAGCCAGCAGACGGACTCCATTTTCATGAAGCATGTCGACAATAGCCTTGTCTATTGTGTCGTTAACAAAAACACAAACAGCTTCAAAACCTTTGGTTAAAAGTGCTGTATCCTTTGTAAGTCTGCTCGGGTAATAATGAATATCAAATCCGTACCGCGAGTTTTCATTAACCCTGTTAAACGATTCCATGTCGTATGGTTTCGAATCAAACATTGCCAGCTTGTTGTTTCCCATATTATTCTCCTCTCAATCAGGATCAGTAGTTATTATCAAAAATCATACCAGCAAAAAACTGCGTTCAGGCAAGATTCAAATATAATTACTTTATCTACATAGTAATGGTTTTCCTTACATTTATAATTTCAATGTCACCCTTGGCATGAGTGTAATAAATTACAGTGCAGGAATACACACAGATCGATTCTGATGGCCGGCTCAAAGGCAGCAACAAGTTACTTTAACCTAAATAGCAACGATTCCTTCACGCGATCTGCTTCGCTGACATTGACAAAAGAATCAGATCCAGAACGCTTAATATTCATTCGTGCACGATTACGATTACGACAACGACAACAATGATAACGGACAACGACAACAATTGTAGTTTTTTTCTTCATTTACCATTCATAATTCACAATTCACCATTATCTTATGACCTTCACAGCTTAAAACCCTTTTTGCGGTAAGCTTATTCCCGCACTGCGGGACAAGCTGTAAATTAATCGTCCGATTTAGGTTTAATTCAGACCCATTTATCACTGACGATTTCTCCTTGCGTACTAATCACGATGCATCGCACAGGTACTTTTCTGTTTGCACTGTCTGCAGCTTTTTGTGCCAGGTTCAGTAATCCTGTACAACAAGGTACCTGCATGATCATCACAGTGATAGTGTTTACTTTAGCAATATCTATCAGGGCTGTCAGTTTATCCAGATAAATCTGTTGTCCATCATCAAGTTTCGGGCATGCAATTGCAAGAGTTTTACCTTTAAGGTAATGTTTATGAAAATCACCAATTGAAAACGGAACACAATCTGCGCAAAGAAGCAGATCTGATCTTCGGTAATGGCTGCTATTGGGAGAAATCAAATGAAGTTGTACGGGCCAGTGTGTCAGATGTGATACACGTTCACCTGTTTCATTTGAGTTTTCTTTCGGTGTGAAATTCATTACTTTTGATCCCGGACATCCGCCCGAAATTTTTGAACCGGTTTCACAACCTGAATTTTCCCACTCAATCTCCATTCCATGTTCTTTTAAACTGTCAAGCACTTCCTCAAGATACTTTTTTTCATCGTGATCCTTAAGATGTTTCAGATGTGCCTTAATTACATTTGGACCCTGTTTAATAATGTTTTCCATAACCTTTTTTTCATCATAGGGCTGAGCCTCGCGTTCCTCAATACTGATTGCTCCCTGAGGGCAGTGACCAAGGCATGCACCCAGACCATCACAGCACAACTCACTCACCAGACGTGCCTTGTTATCAATAATCTGAATAGCACCTTCAGGACAGTTTGGTATGCATACACCGCATCCGTTGCACCTGTTTTCATCAATATTAATTATTTTCCTTTTCATAACTATCTCCCAATTCCGTTACTAAAAAAAATTTTATCTGAGTCATATACAGTTTCTATAATAAATATGCGTTAAAACAGCACAAAAAACCTTGATAGAGGTCAAGAAATGGTTTTTTACTGTGAACTCAATATCCATATAGTAGATTGAATAGCAATATGGATATTCTGACATTTATTGAACGTAGTGATATTCTTGGAGGGGCATCGGATAAGAGCCGCAAACTTCTGGCTGATATTTGTATTCCCAAAAGGCTGGAAAAAAAGCAGATCCTGTTTCGGGAAGGTGAAACGGGATACGCATTTTATCTGCTTGTCAGCGGAGGAATTGCCCTTTCCAAGGGAACTTCTGATGGCAGAGAAGTGGTCATTAAAATAGTACGTCCGGGCGAAATCTTTGCAGAAGTTATTCTTTTTGAACAGGACAAATATCCTGTAACTGCTGTGGTAGTAAATGCAGGACTTGTTCTGGTGATTTCAAAACATCAGTTTAACTGTTTGTTATCCATTGAAGAGTTCAGGAATGATTTTATTTCCATGCTCATGAGAAAGCAGAGATATCTTGCTGAGAAAATCAGGCATTTAACCATGCATGATGTTGAAGAGAGATTTTATCTTTTTATAAAAGAACACTATGGGATTCGAAACAGTTTCAATATAACATTTTCAAAAAAAGATATTGCTGCAGCCATAGGAGCTACTCCTGAAACCTACTCCCGCTTGATAAACCGGTTGTGTGTCGAAAAGAAGCTCAGGGTTGATGGGAAAACTATCTTTTTGAGCGAAAGTATCATAAAAGAGTTAAAAGACAGCGAAAAAGGCTCATCCGGGTTTTAAAAAAATGATAATATCAACTCAGGATTTTTAACCAGTAATCATAAAGATCATCAAGTGTTTTTTCGAGAGAATAAAAGTTTTTCCAACCAGTGTGGGATTTTAGTTTCTGATTATTTCCCGTAAGTATAGTACCTTTTTTGTCTGTATGAAAACTGTTGTTATACTCAACTTTTACAGCCTTGTTTGTTTTTTTGATCAGATATTTTAAAATCCAGTCGAGTTGAGTTCCTTTATTACTGCATACATTGTAAATCTGTCCGGTTTTGCCTTTTTCCATTATAAGGTTGTATGCATGCACTACATCACGAACATCCATAAAGTCTATAACTGACTTAGTGTTACCTGCAGATATTTCGGGTGGGATAATATCAAGAGCTATTTCGGCAACCCTTTTTGCCCATTCAGAACATACAAACCGTGGAGACTGCCCGGGCCCGGTATGATTGAACGAACGGGTAAACCTCACATCAATCCCGAACCGACGAACATATTGCAGTCCGATTAACTCAGACGCGTATTTTGAAATACCATAGAAATTTGTGGGTTCTGGTTTTACAGACTCGTCTACATTTTCATGATTGCAGGTGTTATCGTACTCTTTTGAAGACCCCACCTGTAAAACCCTGGTATCGACACCACTCCTTTTAACGGCATCTAGTACCGAAACAGTACCCATTATATTGATATCAAGAGCGTGTTGTGGTGAGTGATCGGCTTCGGGAACAAAACTTATTGC
>DATGNN010000446.1:0-9615 GCA_035306725.1 Chitinispirillaceae bacterium
GATTGTCGAGGTATCTGCATAGATCGGGCTCGACGGATAGAGCAGATGATTGATCATGTCCTGAATCTCTCCTTCAGTATTAAACTCATAGGAGCTGTGTTTGCGTACCAGACTGTCAAAAGAGTTATCAAAGCCGATGATAGCCGGCTGCCTGGAACGAGGAATCCCCTTTTCATCAAGATAATCCATAACAAGGCCTGCAATCAGGTCGTTAGCGCAAACCCAGGCAGTAATGGAACTGTTTGAAAGAGCTTTGACTATCAGAGGTTTGCAATATTCATACAGGAGAACATCACGAAACAAGGTATTCATCTCCAGGCTGACCACCTGAAGCCGGTTTTTCAAACCGGATGGGATCTTCTTTGTAACCTTTTCCATCAGACATGTTACATCTGTATCCGTGTTTTCCAGAACCTGTTCCATGAAACCATAATCATTCATGAATTCACTGCGAATACAGGGATAAATCTCTGAGAAAGGATGAAATGCCTTTGCCGCCTTCTGCAATCCTTTAAGACGATTACGCGACCATGGGCTGCGGTGAAAAGGTGAAATATACGCAATGTGGCGATGGCCTTTGTTTAGAAGATACCTGCCTGCATCCAGCCCTGGAAGTATAGAGTAGCTGGAGTCAAAATAGGTCAGTTTTCGCCCATAAAAGCTGTACCGATCAACCGACTCCATGATTCCGCGGTCTTCTATCCATGCGGATACCGGAATGTCTGAGTAAAGGAGTCTGCGCAAACATCCTACAGAATCCTTCATATGATATGAAGAAAGGATGACACCACATATTCCGGAATTTTTAAGATGGAATTCAATCGACCGGCCTTGAGGAAGATAAAAAGCTGGTATTTCAAGATAATCATTATAGCCAATAATCTCCAGATCAATATTGTGCTGCAGAGCCGCGGATGAAAGCAGTCGATAAAATGTACGTTCCCTCTCGGAAACGACCTTGATTCCTGCCGGGCTCAGTGCCAGGGCAATTACTGCTATGCGACGCTTTCTGCTTCCACGATTGGTAAAAAAGAAATATTTAGCCCCGCTACGCTTGAGTATTTCCTGGTCAACCAGAACCGATAACACCTTGCGCATTGTCGGGTAACTTACATTGTACCGTACAGTAAGCTGATTTATCGGTGGCAATGGACGGTTGGTCCTGAACCTGCCGGATAGTATATCCTGCTTGAATATATCAAGAACTGCTTCCACCTTGTTTTGTTTACTACACGGAAAATGTAATGAAGAGCCCGAGTCTTTAACAAACGCAGATGGATAAATCCCGCTGCCCCATTTAGTGGTGATCAACCCATCATTTTTTAGTTCATCAATTCCACGGCTGATCGTTACCTTTGACACGCCAGCCATTTCTGCCAGCTCGCGAATCGACGGCAATCGGGTGTTAGGTGAATCGGATACAAGCGTTCTTATTACTTCAACAGCTTTTTTCAGTGCAGGTCTGTTGCATTTTGTTTTCATACAGTTTACATGATCCGGATGTCTTACAGTTAAACAGATATGAGTCGTTATAGTACAATATATTATACATGAAATTTTAAAAAAAACAGAGAAGTTAGTGAAACAGTATGACAATTGGATTAATAAGTGAAATTATTCCAGAAACAAGAGTTCAATATCTTTCATATATTTCTGTATACAGCTCATTAATAAGAGCTGAACTGAAACAAAAAATCCCTGGTTATTTTGCTATCGGGATATTTGCACACAGAATTATGTACACTATTTTGGACATAAAAGGAGATATTCAATGAAAATGAGCATTCTGATATCAACAGTTGCTTTTTCGATGGTCTTTGCTGCGGCTGGCAAGGTGAAACAGGAACAGTTGTCCATTTCAGTCGATGGTGATAATATTATCAATACCTTGCCTGATAATTTTTTTGGACATAATTACTGGATGTGGTGTCCGACCTGGGGGAACAGTATTGCCGGAACCGAGTCTGTTGTTGCTGATTTGAATCCCGCCATGCTGCGTCTGGGCGGAATATCAGTGGATGTGGATTATCCGGATAAGGTAAGTGAAGATGTACTGGCGGATTTTTACAACTACTGCCAGGAAGTGGGTGCAGAGCCACTTTTACAACTGCAGCTTGCTAATTCAACCAGTACTGAAGACCGGGTAAACAAGGCACTGGGTATGGTTTCCTGTTTTAAAACACTGGGTGAATTTACCTATGTGTCCATAGGGAATGAACCTGACCTGTATCCGGATAATCTGGCTACTAATCCCGATTATGGTGTTGAATACCTGAGCAGTTATACGCTGGATGATTATTGTACAGATTTCAATGCTGTTGCCTCTCGTCTCAAGGAGGAGTATCCGGATCTGAAGATTGTGGGTCTGGAGCTTTCACATAAATACAGTGAGTGGATACCGGATTTTATGTCCAGGTGCAGAGAATATGTGGACGCCGTTTCACTTCACTATTATCCAAACAGCGCTGATCAATGTAAATATCGCAATGTACACAATGATATTTCATCGATGCAGAATTTCTATACAAATGCGCGTTCATATATTGATCAGAATGCTGGTGGAAAAGAGATACCGCTGATTATTGGGGAAACCAATATCAGTTGGGACGGTGATCCCGAGCATTCAACATATGATGCTTCACCGGGAACATTCAATGCGGGTTTGTGGTTTGCCGATTTTGTTGGCATCTCCAGTGCACAGGAAATGTTGCTTTCAATTATGCCCTGGAGTATCAGAGAGGGGTGGACACTCGGTTTTCTGGATGGATCCCAAAAGCCCCGCCCGGTTTATTATATGTATCAGCTTTTTTCCACATATTCAAAAAAACACATGATTCATAACGAATCTGTCAATTCGTATGTAAGATCATATGGTTATAAGGATGATGAAAACAATGTTTCACTGTTTGCCATAAACTGGGATACTGTGTCATCATATACAGCCGATTTTACTTTCACAAATATTCTTTCCGGGTCGTCCTTTTCATACACAATACCTCCACACTCCATTTCATGCCTGGTATTTTCTGATAACAATGCAGATAACCCCAGGATAATCAAATACACCAAAGACATGGAGGGCGAACCGCCAACCTCGATACGAAACATTTTCCCCGGTACCGCCGTACAGAGTGATAAAATGTTAACTGCTTCATTTAACAGGAAACGAAACCTGCTGACCATCTCGACTTCCCGATCATACGATAATGTCACAGCAGAGATGGTGAATATTAGTGGACGATTGATTCATGCAGTTGATGTCGGTACAATTACACACGGAAGATCTTCTTTTTCCATATCCGGCAAAAACTCAGCTTTGGGAATTTATGTTATCCGATTACTTTCTGATAAAAAGGTGATCTTTACCGGTAAGGTGCAATAACACAATTTTTTATGATACAATATCTGGTTAGCTGTGCCATATCTCATAGTATAATACGTTTAATTTGGAATTGATAAATTAAGATCAGATTACCAGATTTGTCAAGCGAACTATGTGTGTTTTAAAAGATTTTCATGTCCGCCGAGCGCACACGACCCCCGCGGTAATCTGTTGCAGCTCTGATACTCCTGTTTGGGGGCGTGTGGAATCCTGTGAATAGTTCCGTTTTTTTATGTAAATAAAAGGTTTTTGTCTCAAATTCGAAGGCAACACGGCTCGCATTCTGACGTTCTAAACCGTAAGCCGCAGCAGTAGCTAATATAGGACACATGCCTTACCAGGTCGATTTCTGATATATTCTCAATTCCAAATTAATAATTCACAAGATGCCCATGGGTCCCGTTCGCGGAAAAAAAATGCGGCCTTAAGCTAATAATATCCTTTACATAAAACCTTATATTGCGCTCGGCTGGATCGAATTTTAAAACAGATTACTAATGATTATTCAAATATTTCTAAAATGAAAATATTAATTTAATTAATTTCTTTTGCTTTATTATCTGATTATTATATTTTTAAACGATAATTTCAACTCCGGGTCTACAGATTTATTGTATTAAAATTGAATTTCCAATCAAAAATTATTTATTTTACAATCAGTCTTCTTTAATTCCACGAAAGGATTATTTATGTCTAAATCAGTTGTGGCCACCGCCTTAATTACCTCTCTTTTTCTTGGTCTTTGGGGTTGTGGAGGAACAATTACCAAAAAACCTCCAATAAATCTGGAATCAAAAGGAAAGCTTGCTCTGGTAAGTTATTCACTTAATAATTCAATCGTCGAAAAAGGTAAAAAGTCCGACTCCGGTCCCGGTTTACTGCAAAAAAAAGAAAAATATTTTGAAGATCATATTGAAGCTCTCGAAGGTATCCTTGATGATTTTCTGAATAATATGAATGATGTTTTCGGTAATGCACCTGTAATTGATATTGCTTCTGTTACAGATAATGAAACTTATCAAAACCTAACAAAACATATACCTAAAAAGGTGATGGGAAAAGATGTTGCTCCTGGTGCAGATAAATTAATCGTAAAAGGTGTAAACTATGTTTCTAAAGCAGATACCGAAAAACTGGATAAATTAGCTCAGGAACTCGGAGTTGATCTGCTTGTTTTAGTTGAAAATCAGGCAGAGTATTCAATGTCTGGTGGTGTGGGACTGAAAATGGGATCTTTGTCTCTAAGAGGTGGAGCCGCTACATTAACCCTCAAGACAAATCTGAGTTTGTATGAGCCAGGACAAGGTATTATCCTCAATGAAAGTTTTTCTAACGATAGTGAAGAAAAAATTCCTATTGCACAGGGCCATGTCAATACGAAACACTATCCCAAATGCCTTTTATCCGCAGGAAAAAAGAACATTGATGCAATGAAAAACTTTTTTGTAGAACAGAAAAATCTTTCACAACAACCACAACAGCCATAACTACAATAACAGCCTGTGAAAACATATAGTATCTTATAATTAAAACAGGATGTCTCTGTTACATCCTGTTTTTTATTGAGATCAGTTTAAAACAACAGCTTTTTGTTCTTTTCTTTCCGCATACTCTATGCATACAACAGATAATCCGGCAGCATTCCCTGGAACTGTGATTGTACGAAAACAGGGACCCTCACCACTGAAAGCTCCAAGATGTTTTCCCTGAATCGAAAACAGATTTAATCTGTATGATCCATTATAGGAAATACCAAAATTTAGCTTGCCATTTCTACAATTTACAGAAAACTGTGGTTTGTGAGATTGAATAGCCTTATACTTACCAGCCCGGGTAATTGGTAAAGGTAAAGGTATTTTAACGGAATCAAGAATCCCGACAGATCTTCCCGAATTGTCAAAAGATTCCAGATACAAATTTATGGCTCCCGGTAATATTTGATATTTTTTTGTCAGTACTAGAGAATCCATTGGTGAAACCGTTATCGAATCTGCAATACCGATCTGACCCCCTGATGAATCCGTAAAAACTGCCCTTACAATACCAGGATAGAACAGGCCAAAATTACCAGTTAAATTCATAGTATCCTCAGTTTGTTCGGCTGCAAGATGTCTTGTTATGAGACCAGCGCTATTTACCGAAAGAATCGGTCCGTTAGAACGGGTTGCATACCAGTTCTCTTCAAGTTTTACCGAATCATTTGGAGAAAGTTGTTCAAGCGGCCCCAGAACTTCGACTTCAACCAGATCATAATCCTGATATGTATAAACCTGAACGGATGCACCACTGTCAGGGTATGTTTTACCCTCCTGGTAGGTAAATGTCTTAATATAAGCGTAACCGTTTGTTCTGTCAACGAAACCAATCCATCCGGCTTTACAGTCTGCACCAATTTTACCGACTTTTTTCAGATACTGAACACCCATTATATTTCCTTGTGCAACATCCGTTTTCCATTGTGTTGCATCGGTACCTTCATGAATATATTGTACGTATCCCTTTGCGCCGCCCAGGGTACTTGATGGATTCCGCTCGAAATAAACCCAGTAATCAGAACCTGCCTTACATCCGCTCTGAGTGATATCCCATATACCATGTTCCACTGTTTGTGTGCCTTTATTGAGCATGGTCATATCAACTTTTACCCGTGATGATGCCTTATACAGAGTAATAGTCCTTTTAAACTGTAATCCTTTATGAGTTGCATATTTTGGATCATTGCTGTCTTCTATCCGGCTTTCAAGATAAATTACAACTGAATCTGTACTGTTAACCAGTTCTGTACATGTATAGGGATTGAAATCAAGATTGGGTGGAGAGGGCCAGACAAAATCGGATTGCGGAGAGGGAAGAACCCTGAATCCTCCAACAAGGTCATTTCCTGAAGAAGGGACCTGATTGCCATTATGAACATAAATCGATTGATGAGATCCCAGGTCATACTGCATGACCCTGCCGCCAAGTTCAGGAACAATTGCAACAGTTACAATATCATTTTTTACAACATAAGCCGTGCCCCATCCTGATGTCCAGCCGTTATGACCTGTCTTTTTTTCAAGCACTACATCATAGGATTGTGCAATAATAAGACTGCAAATAAATGGAGCTATCAGTGATGTTTTGATTAATGATGACATAGGGTTCTCCTGTATAGGGTTAATTCTGTATTCCAAATGATTGTTTTTAATATATATAAAATCTGAAAGGTATAATCAAAGAAAGTTATGTTAACAGGATTTGCATTATAGCTTTGTATGAAAGGTCCAGATTCGGAGAAAAAACAAACCTGATCCTGATGACTTATTGACAATTTATGCTGTGTACAGACCTGGTTGAAAGCAGATGATTGTTTTGACAAATAATACAATTTGTCGAACGCACAAATATTCATTTTAAACTGTTAAAACGATCGGAAGAGGAATAATTAAGGTAAGATAATCATCAAGATTATTTGAGTCAGAACAGGTTTAACAGCTATGCGTCCTGCAGATACAGGACGCATAGAACTGAGATTACCCCGCAGTAATCTCTTTGTGGTATGTCTGAAGAGATTTCACGGTTGCAGCTTTTTTCTGCCATTCAGATATCCCCAGCGCTGTAGCTTTGGCAGCAGCAAGTGTAGTGATATATGGAACCTTATACTTGACAGCAGCTTTCCGTATATAGGAATCATCATACTGACTGAGTTTTCCTACAGGTGTATTGATAACCAGATTTATTTCCCTGTTCATGATTTTATCAAGAATGTTGGGACGCCCTTCTATAAGTTTTTTAATAAATTCTGATTCAATACCGTTTTCTTTAAGGAAAATATGTGTACCTTCAGTGGCAAGAATTTTCATTCCAAGATTCCTGAACTCCTGAGCTACTTCAAGTACAGCCGGTCGTTCTCTTCTGGAAACACTGATAAGTACCGCACCATTGACAGGCAAATCCTGCTTCGCTGCTTCCTGAGCCTTAAAAAAGGCAAGTCCAAAACTGTCTGCTATACCAAGGACTTCTCCTGTTGAACGCATTTCCGGTCCAAGAAGAGGATCAACTTCTGCTATTTTGTCAAAAGGGAAAATGGATTCCTTTACACCAAAATGGTTTATTGCCCTTTTTACCAGATCTATTTCAGAGAGTTTTTTATCAAGCATCAGTCTGGTTGCAATCGAGGCCATTTGAATATTGCAGACTTTTGATACAAGCGGTACAGTTCTTGACGCACGCGGATTGGCTTCAAGCACATACACAGTATCTTTTTCAATTGCATACTGCATATTCATCAATCCGACAACTTTGAGTTCACACGCAATTTTACGGGTGTATTCACTGATTGTATCAATATGATTCTGTGGTATGCTTACAGGAGGGATCACACATGCAGAATCACCCGAATGGATTCCAGCCAGTTCAATATGTTCCATAACAGCCGGTACAAATGCATCACAGCCATCACAAAGCGCATCCGATTCACACTCCAAAGCATTCAACAGGAAGCGATCTATTAAAATCGGCTTTTCCGGAGTAACTTCAACAGCTTTTGAAACATATTCCCGAAGCATCTCTTCATCATAAACCACTTCCATTCCACGGCCGCCAAGAACAAATGAAGGTCGTACCATTACAGGGTATCCGATTTTTTCCGCAATCACCAATGCATCTTCAAGTGTACCGGCCATATCAGATTCCGGCATAGGTATACTCAACCTCTCCATCATCTGTCTGAACTGATCCCTGTCTTCCGCAAGATCAATTGTATTTACGCTTGTGCCTAAAATCCTGACACCTGCCTCTGCGAGTTCTGCTGCAATGTTAAGAGGTGTCTGACCTCCGAACTGTACTATAACTCCATACGGTTTCTCCTTTTCGTAAATACTTAGAACATCCTCAACAGTGAGGGGTTCAAAGTACAGTTTATCGGAAGTATCATAATCTGTTGAAACTGTTTCAGGATTGCAGTTAACCATAATCGTTTCGATCCCTTCATCACGCAACGCAAAAGCAGCATGAACACAACAGTAATCGAACTCAATTCCCTGGCCTATTCTATTTGGTCCGCCTCCCAGAATCATTACCTTTTTACGGTTGCTGACAGCAACGGTATCTGCAACATTATAACTTGAATAATAATAAGATGCCTTCTCTACGCCACTTACAGGAACGGCATGCCACCCCTGAACAATTCCAATATTTTTTCGTCGTGTCCTCAAAGATTTTTCGGGTACAGAAAGCAGTTTTGAAAGATATCTGTCTGAAAATCCATCTTTTTTTGCTTTGATAAGAAGATGGTCTGGAATTTCGCTGTTTTTATACTTGAGTATCTCTTCTTCAATTTGTACCAGCTCTTCCATTTGTGTAATAAACCATTCTTTGATATTAGTGATTTTATGCAAATCTTGCACTGATGCACCTTTGCGCAGTGCTTCATACATTATAAAATGGCATTCACTTGATGGATTTTTAAGCAGGTTCAGAAGATCATCAAGAGAACGGGAGTTATAATCCTTTGCAAAACCCAATCCGTATCGTCCAATTTCAAGCGAACGGATCGCTTTTTGAAAAGCTTCTTTATAATTTTTGCCGATACTCATTACTTCACCGACTGCTTTCATTTGAGTCCCAAGCTTGTCCTGGGAACCCTTGAATTTTTCAAAAGCCCATCGTGCGAATTTAACTACTACATGGTCACCTGATGGTTCATATTGATCCAGGGTACCTTTACGCCAGTAAGGAATTTCTTTAAGTGTCAACCCGGCTGCCAGTTTGGCCGAAATAAGAGCTATGGGGAAACCGGTAGCTTTTGATGCAAGGGCAGAGGATCTGGAAGTACGCGGATTTATTTCGATAATAACAATACGGCCACTTTTTGGATTGTGCGCAAATTGGACGTTGGTTCCACCTATGACACCAATAGCTTCAACAATAGAATATGCCGCCTTTTGAAGTTTCTCCTGAACCTCACGGCTTATTGTAAGCATCGGTGCAGTGCAAAAAGAATCTCCGGTATGTACTCCCATAGGATCGACGTTTTCGATAAAACAGACAGTAATCATTTTGTTATCTGCATCCCTGACAACTTCCAGCTCAAGTTCTTCCCATCCAACAACAGCTTCTTCAATAAGGATCTGATTTATAAGGCTTTGGTCCAGTCCGCGGCCGGCAATTATCTGAAGCTCCTCGATATTATAGGCAATTCCCCCCCCCGATCCACCCATTGTATAAGCCGGACGGATTACAACAGGATAACC
>DATGNN010000447.1:0-41287 GCA_035306725.1 Chitinispirillaceae bacterium
CTGGTTGTATTCTTTTTTATTGGATCAGCATTGTCTTTATGGATGCAGGCGTTGATATCGGATGCGCATGTTGGTCTGTTAAACATTGTATTCATGCGGTTTCGTAAAGTCCCATCCAAATTGATTGTTGAAACTCAGATCATGGCTGTAAAAGCGGGTCTGGAAATAAATACAGATGCGCTCGAATCGCATTATCTTGCAGGTGGAAATGTTTTAAGAGTTGTTCAGGCACTAATTGCAGCGGATAAAGCCAACATACCGTTACCCTTTAAAAGGGCTGCAGCAATTGATCTGGCTGGAAGAAATGTACTTGAAGCTGTTCAGATGAGTGTTAATCCCCAGGTAATCGAAACTCCAAGGGTTGCCGCAGTTGCAAAAGACGGAATTCAGCTTACGGCTATTACCCGGGTAACTGTCAGGGCAAACATTGACAGGCTTGTTGGTGGCGCAGGTGAAGAGACCGTTTTGGCTCGTGTCGGAGAAGGTATTGTTACAACTATTGGTTCAGCAGTAAATCACAAACAGGTTCTCGAAAACCCGGATTCAATTTCAAAAAGGGTTTTGGAAAAGGGACTTGATGCAGGTACTGCGTTTGAAATTCTGTCGATCGATATTGCTGATGTTGATGTGGGTAAAAATATCGGGGCTGTGCTGGAAACAGATCGGGCTGAAGCAGATAAGAAGATTGCTCAGGCAAAAGCAGAGGAAAGAAGGGCAATGGCTATAGCTGTAGAACAGGAACAGCGTGCAAGGGTACAGGAGATGCGGGCTAAAGTGGTGAGTGCTGAAGCAGAAATACCAATGGCTATGGCAGAAGCATTCAGAAAAGGTCAGTTAGGTGTTATGGATTACTATCGCATGAAAAACATACTTGCAGATACACAAATGAGGGAGTCACTTGGGACCCAGCAAAAAGATTCAGGCAAAAACAGTGCATCCTGAATTTAAGGAGTTTTTTAATGGATGAATCAGGCTTTTTTCGTCTTCTCGAGACACTGTTTCCAATTTTAATATTTTTATTCTGGCTTCTGATTACCTTTTTTGCTAATGCTAAAAAAGGTAATCCAGTTCCTGGTACCGACAATTCTTCAAAAAAGGATTCTGAAATTCAGACAAGAGAAAAAACACCAATAGGAGAAGAGTTGAAAAGGTCACTGGAAACAATTTTCGGAGAAATGGGTGGTAAAACAGAAAAACCATTGCCAAAAGCTGAAATTAACAAGAAAACCAAAAAAGATAAAGAACCTGTTGGTGTTATAGATACTCATATACTAAAAGCAGGGAAACAAGAAACCAAAGCACAAGAACAGATAAAACTTGAAAATGCCTATCAACCTTATAAAGAAAACAAAATCACGATTAGTCTTTCTCATAAAGATTTGAGAAGAGCAATTATACTTTCGGAGATTTTAGCTCCACCGGTTTCTGTTCGAGATGAGTAAAAAATGGAATACAATGTTGGTTTTTAACCAATATTGTATTCCTGAATCTTTAAAAAAAAACGAAAATCAATTTTTTAGAAAACTGAAAGTATCTATTATCTATCTTGTAAAAACCTGGATTGTAATCCACAAGGATTTTTATGAAGAAAAGGGCTTTTTACACCTTTGGATATGTATTATATCAACAAAAAGCTAAAAACCCCAATCTTCTGGGTGATTATCCAGACTACAAGTAGATTTTATTTTAAATTTTCATAGTTATTGGAGATTATTATTTTAGGGTAGTTTCTTAAAAAGATTACTCAAGTGAGAGGATTTCTATGATCAAAGTCGCTTTTGTTGGCTGGCGGGGTATGGTAGGTTCTGTGCTGATGGAAAGAATGCTGGCGGAAAATGATTTTAAAGGATTTGAATCTTGTTTTTTTTCTACTTCTCAGGTTGGACAAAAAGGTCCTTCATTAGGTTTTGATACTCCACCTTTAAACGATGCAAAAGATTTAAACGAATTGTCTAAATTCGATATTATTGTAACATGTCAGGGGGGTAGTTATACAAACGAAATTTATCCGGAATTACGTAAAAATGGTTATAAAGGATATTGGATTGATGCGGCATCTGCCCTGAGAATGGACAGTGAAAGTATAATAGTTCTTGATCCGGTAAATCGGGATTTGATAGACAAAGCATTGCTGTCTGGAGTCAAAAACTTTATAGGTGGAAACTGTACTGTGAGTTTGATGATGATGGCATTGGCGGGGTTATTCAGAAGAAATCTCATTGAGTGGATTTCTGCAATGACTTACCAGGCAGCATCAGGAGCAGGAGCCAAAAATATGACAGAACTGGTTTCACAAATGGTGCACCTTTCAAATGCTGCGAAAGATCTTCTTTCAAATCCGGCCTCCAAAGCACTTGAAATTGATAAAGTTCTTACATCAGAATTAAGAAGTTCAGGATTGCCAATCGAAAATTTTGGTGCTCCACTGGCAGCAAGTCTTATCCCCTGGATTGATAAGCCGATGGAAAATGGGCAGACAAGAGAAGAGTGGAAAGGTTTTGCTGAGACAAACAAAATTCTGGGGTTAAAAAACCCTGTTCCTGTTGATGGAATATGTGTACGTGTAGGAGCAATGCGCTGCCATAGCCAGGGTTTGACAATTAAATTGAACAAGGATGTCCCGCTTGATGAAATTACAGCAATGATTTCTTCAGATCACGAATGGGTCAAAGTGATTCCGAATTCAAAAGAGGAAACGCTGAAAGAGTTATCGCCGGCTGCAATCTCCGGGACACTTTCAGTTCCGGTCGGACGTCTTCATAAAATGAATATCGGTCCACAATATCTGGCTGCATTCACTGTTGGAGATCAGCTTTTATGGGGTGCTGCGGAACCGATAAGAAGAATACTGAAAATTGTTCTTGAATACCTTTCGGATAAATAATTTGTGAAAAAGTTTGTTTATGTGACAATGATCTTTTAATATACGGAGTTAATTAGTAAAGTGAATACATTATTGTATGTTTAAACCAGACACTATGTCTGGAGACAGGTTGGCAGTTAAGGAAAAAATAAAAAGGGCAGTTTATAATACTGCCCTTTCGCTTATTTAATTCACTTTAATCTCAATTGATTTTGGTTGTGCTTTTTCTGTTTTTGGTACTGTAAGTTCCAGAACACCATTTTTCATAACTGCGTTAATCTTCTGAGTATCAATTCCTTCAGGTAGTGTAAATGATCTGCAAAATTTGCCGTAATTTCTTTCTAGATGATAGTATTTATCTTTTTCTTTTTTGTGTTCTTCATTTTTTTCTCCTTCGATACGAAGAATGTTGTTTTCTACTGTTACGGAAACATCTTTTTTTTCCATTCCCGGTAAATCTGCATGAATCCTGTAGGAATCATCAGATTCTGTAATGTCGACTCGAGGCCAGGAATTGGCTGGTATCTGACGATCCAGAGATTCGAACAGATTGCCCGGAAAAAAATCATCAAGCCAGTTTGACAGACTGTTTAACGGGTTCTGGTATCTGATCAGTGTGTTCATAAAGACCTCCCTTTTTATGTTTTTTTAAGTTGTCACTTTCTTTTCTGCCAGACAAATAAAACAAATACTGTGCTAGATGAAAAACTCCAACCTATTGATATTATTAAAGATCGAACGACAATATCGTTTCTTTATGAAACAAGGTATGTGTTTCAATAGTAACAATTTGAAACATTATAAAAGCAGTTAAAGTTATACGTAAGTCCAAAAAAAAGTAAATAAAATTAATCTTGTAAAGGAACCGAAGCCGAAAATTTTAATTCTTAATAAAGGGTAAATCTATTAAAAAATGGTTAGATTAAAAAACGGTTGAAGATCTTTTACGAGAACAATATTCTGTGATCTATTGTTACAGAAAAATCAACCAGATTAATAAAAAGAATTGCAAAATTTGGTTCTGAGAGCTATATTTATCACACAATTTTTGGAGGACTAGGATAATGGTAATCCAGCGGTCTTGAAAACCGCCGGCCTTGCGGCCTTGGGGGTTCGAGTCCCTCGTCCTCCGTTTTTCAATAATAACAATCCCGAAAAACTGACCAACTCAACAAATTTCATATAATACCCGAAAAGTTTATCTTACTTAATGCTTTATCAATCAATTCCGGCTTAAATCCCAAAGCAAAAGCTTTCGTACTGTCCAGGCAAACATTTTTGGGTCTTGGTGCGGGTAAAGAGATCTCATTTTGATAACTTGGTACAATCAAAGACCTGTCAAATTGGGTGATATCTGCAAGTTTTAAACCAAATTCATAACGTGAAAACATCTCTTTTCCGCCAAGGTGAACAATCCCGGGCAGTCTCCTTAATGCCATAAGAATTCCTTGTGCAGCATCGGATGCACTTACAGGAGTCCGGAATTCATCAACAAAAAGTTTTACTTTCTCTTTATTCCTTAATTTTTTAAGTAAAGGTTGAATAAAACTCTTTGCGCAGTCCGGAGCATTCCCGAACATCAGCGGCAAACGACAAACTGCATAAGAATCGAGAGTTTCTGCAATTATATCTTCTGCTGCAACTTTTTGCTCACCATAAATGTTAACGGGAGATACAGAGTCAGTTTCTTTATAAGGTGGACTCCAGCCATCAAATACCAGGTCGGTTGAGATAAAACAGAATGGTATTCCAAAATCAGCACATAACCCTGCAATATTTGCTGTAGCAGTTACATTTGTTTTATATGAATAAGATCGATTTACCTGGCAAAAATCAGAATCACTTATTGCTGCTGCATGGATAACTGCATCCGGCTCAAATGAGTAAAAAATTTCCTTTAAACATTGGAAATCTGTAAGGTCGCATTTTACACATTTAATATTTGGTATTCTTATGAAAGAAGAGTTATAGATGCCGGTAATAAAAAATTTATCGGAGTTTATTGTACTGATATTCCAACCAAGAAACCCGGAACAACCTGTGATTAATAGTTTTTTAAATTCCATATCCAAAGCTATATTGTTTAAAGGTTTAATTGAAAAAAACATGTAAACAGTATATATACATAAAGAATTTTAAGAAATTCGAATTAATTAAGCTTATTTTACTAATATATTGAAAGAAGAAAAATACTACTTATAAATTTTTCCGGATTAAATATTCATTTAAATTAACCTGGAAGAGATTAAGATGAAAATAAAAGGGTTTTTCATTTCAACAGTTTTTTGCCTGATCGAAGTATCTTATTGCAGTACCATAAATTCGGATGTAAATGTAGATTACTTAAAGAAATATATACCAAAATCTGCACAATGTGTCGATGAAAAATCTGATAATAAAAATAATCATCGTTTAACACTTCTTGTTGAAAACTCCTTTATTGAAAGCAATCTTCCGAAACAGTGTCGGGTTATCTCCCGGTCGGGAAATATTGTTTCAATAATCTGTCCGGATTCATTATTATCCAGTCTTGATAAAATATCAGGTGTTGAATACATAAAACGATCTCAGAAAATTGAATTTCAGATGGATAGTGTACGGATACTGACAAATACGGATGAAGTACATGGAACACGGCCATCTGATCTTCCAGGGAATTTTACCGGGAAGGGTGTATTGTTTGGTATAATTGATGCCGATTTTGATATACATCATCCGGCATTTCTCGACTTAAATGGACAGACACGATTTATTGCCCTTTGGGACCAGACCGATACTGTCTCATCAGATAACCGTTATGGATTTGGTATTATTAAAACCGGTCATCAGCTAAAAAATGATTCTTCAACAGGACTCAGTGAACTAACAACACATGGAACACTAATGACCAGTTTTGCAGCCGGTTCAGATTATTCAAATAATTATTATGGTATTGCACCTGAGGTCATAATTGCAGGTGTCAGAAGTTCGTATAAAGATAATGATATTATTACCGGATTGGATTGGCTCGTTTCTATAGCAGATTCATTAGACCTGCCATGTGTTATAAATTTAAGCATAGGTTCAAGACTGGGCCCGCATGATGGAACATCATTAATTGATCAGAAAATTGATAATATCAGCGGCGCCGGACGAGTCGTAGTTGGAGCTGTAGGAAATGATTATGTTATTGCTCCTCATACCATGTTTACGTTTTCTGAAGAAGAATCAAAAGGTACCTGGGCTTATCCGGTATATGAAGATCCTTTGTATTACTCTTATATGGATATTTGGGGAAATAAGGGGCAGTTGATATCAGCAGCCGTTCAAATTGTTGATACACATAGTTTATCTATAATTTATAACACTGATGTGCCTGTAAAAAATAAATATGAATTTGAAGACATGGTGGAGTGGTTTGATTCCATAGCAGGAAAAACTGATACTGTTTCTTTACTTGTCATGGGTGAAAAATCAAATGCACTAAATGGTAAACCACATTTATTTATTCTCTCAAAATCAACAAGCTCACAATTGTTTACAGGAGTTAAAATAAAATCAGCTTCAGGCACAACTCATGTTTGGAACGGATATAGAAAAAGTTTGATTGGTTTCGGAATTAAAGGATACAAAGGATCTGATAATGTTTACAATGTCAATGAAACAGGGGGAACTGCAAAAAAGATAATTACTGTTGGAGCTTATATCGGAAGATCTTTTGTTGAAGCCTGGAATGGCGAAATTGTACCACGGGGTAGTAATACAGGGAATCTTGCCCATTTTTCAGGTTCAGGACCTACTGTTGACGGGCGCATAAAACCCGACATAACAGCTCCGGGATGGTCTGTTATTGGAGCTGTCAGTCGATTTGTTGAAGGGGTAGAAGATGATGAAGGGATAGTGGTATGGCCGGATTATCCCAATAAATATGGAAGGTATGGATCTAACACCGGCACATCGGCATCATCGCCAATTGTCGCTGGAATTGTTGCGCTGATGCTTCAGGCTGATCCTGATTTAACACCGGAAGATATCAGGGAAATTTTACAAAAAACAGCTATAAATGATGAATTCACGGGTAAAATTGTTAAACCGGTAAACAGATGGGGAGCAGGAAAAGTAAATGCATCAGGAGCAATGAAAAAGCTACTGGATATCCCGGAAAATATATCGATCAGAAAAAATCCGGGTAATCAAAAAGTTACAATGAATTGTATCAAACGTATGCTAAAAATAAGGGTGCCAAAAAAGGGTGTTCTTTCCTTGTATGATCTGAATGGACGGCAGATAATTCGTAAAAATGTTAATAACGGAGACATTATAAATTTGAATGATACGCCCAATGGAGTATATACTGCATCACTTGATTTTAAGAATGGTAGACTGCTGAATAAAATTCTTGTCCATTGAACATTACTTAATGAGACAAGTGATTATTTTACGAGTATTAGCAGAAACTCGTATGGCCATGACCGTGTCTCATTAAACACACCGCGAAACTTTCCTGATGACTTGAACAGTCCTGTAATATCGAAATCAATACATGTTTCTCCAATTTATCATCTCTTAAATCAGTTTAATAGATTGACTCATGATTATTAAACAGATGAATCGTTTTGATGTTATACTGTTTCTCGATGAAAACTGCTTCCTGTGGATATCGGCAGATACAAATCATATACTCTGGCGGAATGTCTGAAAATGAAAAATCTCCTCTATATCTATATTCCTCCTCCTGTTTCCAATCACCTTTTTTACCATCCGACTGGTAAAACCATCTTTCGTCAAAACTGCATTCAGAAAATTTTTTGCAATAGATTACCTTTTTAATTCCGAGTTTTTCTGTACAAGATTTCGAAATGCCTATTCCATAAGGTTCATAGGACATTTCCAGGTATCGTGTTCTCCATTTCATTAAATTAAAAAAATCAACAGGAGGTTTTCCGGTAAAAGAAACACATTTAGTTTTTGATGGCATATGTCGTGAAGAACCATAAATGCATTTAGTATTAAGAATATTCAATAAGGTATTAAAAGCGTTTCTGGGAAAAACTTCAGAGTTTAGAATCGATGAATAAAAATCGTATAGTTTTTCTCCGGGCCAGCAGTTATTACTTGAACGGGTCCAGTGAAACAGGTAATCATTCCTGAAAATGAAAGAGTTTTTGCTCCAGGTATTTTCATGCAGGGAATATTTTTTCAGCGAAGATTCATTTTTGAGATAATCAGTTTGAAATTTATTAATAACCGGAGTCTGTGATTCTTTTAAAAATGATTCAAAGATACCCTTATTTCTAATTGAAACCGGAATCAGTATTTCAGCATTGTTTAGTACAAATGAATCCCGATTTTTCTGGAAATTTTTATTATTTCCATCAATAGGAATAAATTGTACTTTTCCGGGATCCAGATTGAATTGATTAATCATATAATCGGAAATTTTTAATATAGAATTCTGATTTGATGCAGGAATAACAATTTTCTGATTAATGCTGTTTTTAGATGCAAGAAAGAGAACCATTTCCCATGTCTGCATTCCAACTGAGGTATAAAGAGATGTTTTTTGCTTTTTAACCCATTTTACTGCGTCACAACATTTTTTAATCCATAAGGTTTGGCCTGAAGGCCGAAGAGGTTGTCGGGATAAAAGAATTGCTGCAGAAGACCCGGTGTACAGATTTTGCAGAGTATTATCCTTTAAAAAAATGTATTTTCAACCAGATTCTAAAAAGAATAAAAAGCTATGCAATAAATATGCCGTTAATAATTCTAAGAAAAATTATTTCACCTATATTATGGATAATGTATTTTTAAGTGCTTTTATAATAAAGCATACTGAAACTATTTAGTGTATTTCAAAACAGGAGGAAATATGGGAAAGGGAGATCGTCGTACAAAACGAGGAAAAATATTTCAAGGAACTTTCGGAAAAAAAAGAATCCGTAAAGAGAAACCTGCTCAAAAATCCTGAAATTCTGAATCAGTTTTTCTTTTTGCCTTGGGTAAGTCGGGTATTGTCACAAAACTGAAACAGCATTTAATAAACAAAGCTTATTCAGACTATTTATTAAAACCATGTTCATAATTGGAATTTTTTAATGAATTTTGTATTGTAATATAAGCTCTTTTTGTAAGTGATTTGATTTCTTCAAGCTGTTTCATTCGCTATTTTTAATAGCAGTTAATTACTATCCTGAAGGTTTTTAGAATAAAGCTGTCAACGCTTCAGAATCCAGAGATACTGCCTTTTACAAACGAGCTGATCACCCGGAAATATCATTTTTTATATCAGGTTTATGAAAGTGGCCGTAAAAACGGATTTACGACCACAGTTTAACTTATAAGATATTATTTTCATTTTTCAAAGCTGATCATCAGCTTTCAACCAGATCTTCCTCAGTTGGTTGTTCATTTTCGATGCAAATTTCTTTGTTCGCATTTTGCGGATCATCTTCAAGTTCTCCATCTTCGGAAAAAATAATTTCAAAATCTCCCTCATCTGTTGCACCAATATGAAGATGACTATACGTTTTATCTTCTTCACCAAGGTGCAGCAGAAGTTGTCTGGAGATGCCGGGAAGTAAGGCCTGGTCAATAACAGCATCAGCATTTCTCGCACCAGCTTCAACAGCAGTGCAGTTCTCTGCAATTTGATCTATCAGTGATGGAGAACAACTGAAAGAGATACCATGTATTTTAAGAATTCGTTGTGCAATTTTGTCAAGTTTAAGGGCAACCACACCCCGCATAACCGCTTTAGACAGAATTCTGAATGGTATAACTTTGGCTCTTGCAAGAAGGGCAGGTTGAAAATGAGCAGTAAGAGTGGGTCTGATAGCGCTAACTATTTCTGAATCCGATACCTCTTCCTCTCCTGAACAGATTTCAGCAATAATATCTGATCCGAGATTAGAGGTCATAATTATAATTGTGTTTCTGAAATTAATTTCTCTTCCTTCACCATCTCGCATAAAACCTTTATCAAATACCTGGTAAAACAGATTCATTACTTCAATATGTGCTTTTTCAACTTCATCCAATATTATAACTGAATAGGGTTTCTGACGAACAGCTTCAGTCAGTATGCCGCCTTCACCATATCCTACATAGCCTGGAGGCGAACCTTTGAGTTGAGAGATCGTATGTTTTTCCTGGTATTCCGACATATTAATGACTGTCATGAATTTTTCGCCACCAAACAGAGAATCAGCCAGGGCAAGTGCGCATTCGGTTTTTCCAACACCTGATGGTCCACAAAAGAGAAATACACCTAAAGGTGCATCGGGATTTCCCATACCTGTTTTACTGGACCGGATAGTATTAGCCAATTCCATAATTGCCGAATCCTGGCCTATTACCCTTTCACCAAGACGCTGTTCGAGCTCAAGGAGTGCCCTGGCTTCGTCCTTGAGCATTGAACCTACTGGAATTCCGGTCCAGTCTGCAATAACCTGTGCACAAACAGGTGCTGACACATGTGAAAAAACCATGGGAGTTTCGCCTTGAACATCTTCAAGACTCTTCATCGCCTCATTTACTTCATTATTTTTTTCTTCAATAATATTTTGTTCTGATTCATCTTCACGTAACCTGACTAACTCATTTTGAAGATTAATTACTTTTTCGGCAAGTTCCTTTTCACTATTCCATTTTTCTGTAAGTTGTTTAATTTCTACTTCTTTTAAAGAAATAAATTCACGACAATTTTCAATATCTTCTTCACTTATCTCAATGCCGGCATCCTGGTCTTTAATCAGAGTTTTCAGTTCAAGTTGCGCATTCAGAAGAGCACGTTCAGCGATGTCGAGTGAAGCGGGTTTCGTGCTTTGGCTCATTTTAACCCGTGCACATGCAGTATCAAGAACATCAACAGCTTTGTCTGGGAGTTGACGTCCCGAGATATATCTGTGTGAATAAGAAACAGCACCTTTGATTCCGTCGTATGAGATTCTTACACCGTGATGTTTTTCGAAGCTTGAGGCTATACCTCTGAGCATTATCGAACAACGTTCTTCATCCGGTTCATCAATTTTTACAAGCTGAAAACGTCGGGCCAGAGCAGGATCTTTTTCGAAGTATTTGCGATATTCAGACCATGTTGTAGCAGCAAGGGTACGCAGTTCTCCTCTGGCCAATGCCGGTTTAAGCAGGTTCGCGGCATCATTTTGTCCGGCTGATCCACCAGCCCCAATAAGCGTATGAGCTTCATCAATAAACAGAATCGTCGGTTTAGGGCTGTTTTTGATAGCGTCTATGACATTTTTAAGTCTTTTTTCAAACTCACCTTTGATACTTGCCCCAGCCTGAAGTAGTCCAAGATCAAGCCCCCATAAATCAACATTTTTCAAATGATCGGGAACATCTCCCTTTGCTATACGAAGTGCAATGCCTTCTATTATTGCTGTTTTTCCAACTCCAGCCTCGCCAACAAGTATAGGATTGTTTTTTCGACGGCGGTTTAGAATATCCAGAGCCTGCCTGATTTCATCATCTCTTCCAAGAATCGGGTCAATTTTTCCGTTCCTGGCATCTTCAGTAAAATTTGTACAATACTGTTTTAAAATTTCAATACTTGATTCGGAAGTCATTGCTGATCCGGTACCTGAAGAAGATCCTGAAGTTTCTGAAGATGAGTATTCCGGAGAAGATGCAACAACAGAAAGAAATTCATTTTTCAGGGTTTCAACATTTATTGTTTTTAGAATTTCGGAGCTTGTAGACAGACTTAATTGACTTTTTTCAAGAGCAGCAATGAAAAGAGTGCCGGAAGTGATTTTGGGGAGGCCATAATTCAGTGAGCATAAACTCCATGCCAGTTCAAGAGATTCAAGAAATGGAGGAGAAAAAGATGGTTTTCCGGTATTACCGGTTCCAAGATTTTCAAGATCAGCCTGAATACTTTTTTTCAAATGAGGAATTTCTATTCCATAATGATGTAAAATCAGAGGAATATCGTTATCATGATTATCCAGAAATTCGATAAACAAATGTTCCCATCGAACTTCATAATGTCCTCTGCTGACGCAAAAACCGATAGCACGTTCGAGGGTTTTTGTGCAGGTGTTATCAAGTTTTTCCAGTAATGAACGGATGTCTTTAACAATCATGGTGTAATAACTCCTTATAAGAGGGAAGGAAATCGGTTAAACTGAATATTGAAAAATTACAAATTAAAACTTTCCGTACCTCATTAAAGATAACCATCATGGAATTCAAATAATTATTGATTGAACATCAGTTTTTCCAACGGATTTCCCAAGAGCAGATGTTCTTCCAATTCTGGCATTATCTGTGCCGAGTACAACAGGAGTAAGATCCATACTCTGTAATTGTACTTCGATTTCATATCGAAGCGGTTCAGACAAATATAATTTAACAATTTCCTGCAAATTTTTAATGTTGTCAGATTCAGGAAAAAAGGTTTCATACATATTTCTTTTGAGTGGTCCAACAACAACTCTGAATTTTCCGCAGATATCATAAAACCTTGTTCCAAGAATACTGTTTTTTCCTAATTGTATTTCACACACAGGTTTTACATTTCGTATTTCGCTCCATCTTGGCAGAAACTCAAATAAACGTACAGGTATTCCACCAAAATAATCAGAAATAATTGAAGCAAGACCTGAAGCGCTTCTGCTTGAACCAGCAAATAGACTGCAGTAAGCTAGAAGATTCAGACTTTTATTTGAAAAGCAGGGATTTTTAATATCGAATCCGGCAAGGAAAGCGATTTTTTGAATGAAAGAATCTGAAGAAGATTCTGTAAACCATTGTATGAAATGATATTTTTTCCAGGCCTGATAAAAAAAACAATATATTCTGTGGTTGAAAATGGATAAAAAATCATACAAAGGTTCTGCTTTTTCGGGGAATCGTGAAAGAAATTCAGAAAAATAAAGGGGTAATGGTGAAACAGCACCAACCAGTCCCATAAAAGAGAGCTTGAATATGATGGTATCTTTTTCTTTGCGTATATCAGCAATGTCATTGGGTGGAAATGAAATAGATCTATCCGGAATAAAACGTATTTTACCGGATTTGAAGACATCGGTTACAGATTCAGACAGAAATTTATCTTCGAGTAAAGACACAGCCTGAAAAAAATTGAATTCATGCGCTTCATTAATTAATCGTTCGATCAGATCGGCCATTTTTTACCTTTCAGAGAGTTCAGGCGAATCTGTTTTCCAGATGGACGTGCAATAATAACAAGCTCCAGAAAAGAATTAATAGAAACATATTGTGAAAAAAAAGCTCGTAAAACCTCACCGAAAAGATAAAGGTCACCCGTGTCGGCGAATTCTGCTTCCTGTACAGAAATTGAAAATTCTATTCCTCTTACAATATTTCCTTGTATCAGTGATTCTGCCGGTTCAATTGAAACATCGCATATTGCTTCAATACGACGGGATCTTCCTTCTGAATTAGACCAGTCATAGAGTTTTATAAAGGATTTTAAACTGTCTGGTGAAGAGAAGGAATTATAAGTAGCTCCAAGATGAGATAGAAACACCCACAAATAATCCTTATCTGGAGGCGGAAGACATGGAAGAGTTGGTCTGGTTATATTTGTAAACATAAGAAACTCAGGTATATCCCTGCTTTGTTTCGAAATAGACCCTTCCCGAAGTTCCTCTCTGGGTAGAACACCATTGGTACACCAGGCTTCAATAGAGATATTTTCATTACGTAAAACCCCTTCTTCAACCTGTTTGCCTCCGATGGTAATATACAGTTCCCTTTTATTATTAACACCCTGGCGGTAATGAGGAATATAGGTGCGATTATTTGGTTTTCCTATACAACGAAAGGAATGAAATGGTTCGTACTCAGATCTTTTACCTGTTTTGCGGTCAATCCCGACAACAGAAATGATACTATGAACAACAGTAGATAAGCAGTTTGAATCTGCTTTAACAATGTACTCAGTTGTTCGTCCGGTGTTTACAATAGGTTCAGTGTCCTGGAGAAAAAGGTTTACTGCAGGCGCGCAGGACAGTCTGAAATTATCTTGACCGAAAGGTTTTCCAGACGGAAAATCACAATCGAATGTTAATGTAATCGAAAATGTGGACGGAGAAGGATCAAGTAAGGGAGCATTCTCCAATCCATGGAAATTCACAAATAAAAATTTTTCGGGATATACAAAATATTCAAGCAATAAGGCATAACCCCGAAAAGATCTGGAGTCATCCGGAAGAAGTGATTCATCAGGAGAGAATCCACCTTGACTTATTACATTCTCTGGATCCAGTTCGAAAACTGCACGGTCGTTGTCTAAACTGACTTTTGCCGAAACTACATGTCTGGTAAGGAGTTCACAAAGAGCAAGAGCGGTAGGAATTTCTGCATGAATATACATCTGTAAAATACTTGTATCCAGATTTTTCCATTTTGCACCACCATCCAGCCCGAAATTGAATTTTAAGGTTCCTTTGCCTTTAGTATCGACAGATTTGTCTATACCTGTGAGTCTTATCGGGTTTAATATGACATCCTGAGTAGTAATAAATCTGCATGATACAACATCCGGACCTACCGGGTTTGATATGAGTTCTGAACCTTTTGGCAGAATACGTGTTTCCTGAAGATGTCCGATACGTGGTTTAAACTCAACTATTGTAAGTGATGGAATCTCTTTTTGAAAATGAGGCCATAAGAGATTAATCAGACCTTCGGTAAGTTCAGGAAAAGAATCGTCAAGTTTCTCTCTTACGCGTGCTGCAAGAAATGCAAATCCTTCAAATAGTCTTTCAACATAGGGATCCCGATCACCAACAGCATCTATGTTTAGAAATTGAGCCCGATCCGGATGTGCTTTGGCAAACTCTTTTCCGGAATCGTATAGATAGAATAACTCTTCCTCATAAAATTTCTCGACCATTAGAAACCCTCGCTAAATAGCATTATTCCGGTTTTTTCCATGGTGTGATAGATGAATTTCCCATGCTGGTAAAAGTTGTTTGAAAAAGAACTGCGCCGCCATTTTTCATTTCACCGGAGATAATAAATATTAGTTTAAATTTTAAATCTTCAGAGTCTTTTTGCATTACCTGTACATTTTCCATGCGTGGTTCATATATTTCGACAGCTCTTTGTATTGCTTCCTGAAGCTCCTTGATACCATGAGGCATTTTTCTATAAATTTCAGAAATATCGGGTAATCCATAATCTTTAAGATGTGGAAGGCTGCCTTTTCGTGTATTGAACATTCGATTAAGATGATCCATTATCGATTTAATACGGCGGTTTTTTACCGGTGTACTATCAATAGGAGTGTTATCAAGAAATTCTCCGGTCAGGCTCTCGAACAAGCCTTGATTCATAGGAGCCTCCAATATTAAACAAAGTTGTTAAGTTTAAAAATATAATCTGCAGTAGGAAAGTGAAACGGTCTAAGTAATATACCATCTGAACAAGTGATTATTGTTTGATACAATGCCACATTTTTTTGGTGAATATCATTGATTCTAAAAGAAGTAATGTTTCAAATTGGCCAGCACGTACCTGGACAGAGTTAAAATCGGAAAATTGCCAGATATGGAGAAAGTGAAAGGCTGTGGGATTTTTTTATTGACGTGGATAACAAAAAGACCCGAGTTGATTTTCGGGTCTGTTGTATATTTAAAAAAGAAATCTCCGGATAAATTAGACTATTTTCTGAAATTTTCTTTCAGATAATCAAATGTAATAAAACGGTCTTTGCTGCCATCTGTTATTGTTGAATCGTAAGTTGGTTTTTCATCTTTAACCCATGTTTTTTTGTTAATATGCCATTGAATGAAAATCTGACGTAAACATTTTTCCCGATCAATAAAAAGATGAATAGTGTCTCCCTTAAGATCATATTTTCCCCATGAAAGAAAATGCCAGTCCTCTTTCAAAAATTCGGTAGTTTGCCCTTTTAGTGATTCAGATCCCTCAAAACTACCGTCTTTTTTGAATGTATAGATTCGTTTATCCAAAGCCTTGTAATTGACATCTTCAGGTTTAACCCAATGTATATCAGTCCATTTACCTGTTAGTTTATTTCGGATTTCAGAGGCTTTCTTCTCATTTTCAAGTAAAACAGGCATAATAGAATCCAGTTTATCGACTTTATTTTTTGCCTGAATCAACCAGTTAATCTGAACCAGAGAATCAACCAGAGTAAACATACTGTCTACAGTTTTAAGTTGGAGCCCGGTGAGATTAATTTTCTGCTCTCCAAGTTCCTGTTTTTTTGATTCAACATAAGGCTTGAATTCTTCCATAGACTTTTGATACCAGCTTTCGGCCTGTTCAATACCAATAGCCATAGAATCTGCATATTTCCTGATTATTCCGGCATTACTTCCTTTTTTGGCTGCTTTTACATTGTATACATAAACTTTAACTGAAGAAAGCACACTGTCCGGAACACCTTTTTCTTCAAGAGCACTAATTCTGCCCTCAATCTCCTCCAGTTTTTTTTCGCTTGTTCCACAACCTGTCAGTAACGTAAATGACATGCATGTAAATAATAACATGAAAACTATACCCATAGATCTATTTATCATATGACCTCCCTTAAGGGTTTAAGTTAAGTTGTCTATTATATTATTGAAATCTAAATATATATAAATAGTGATCAAAAAGTTCCAATTTATTCACTTTAGTAGTATTAAAGAAACAGAATTTTAAAACAGATTGTATTATAAGGGCAGATTAAAATCAGAAAGGAGTATTTAACAAAAAAATTATTCCTGATCAGGTTCGTGTTTATAAAAAAGCCCTGTCTGCGGCCGTTTCTTGATCTCATTTTTGGAATAGTGGTTGTTCCCTTGAACAGCTCGTTAATCCGTCTTAGTGGACGGCCCGCACTTACTGCCCAAAGAAGAATTCCCATGAGAAAGATGTTAGTCAAGAAATTAGCACACAAACAGACAGAGCATAATTTGATTCTTATTATAAGCTAAATATAATAAACTTCTGTACCGAAAATTAATTTAAATTGTGCCTTATGAATTTAATCAATAACTTGTTTCAATATCGGAAACCGTTCAATGTCTGCGATTTGGGGGCGGACTGTGTTTTTTCTCATTACCTGACCCAAAAAAACCAGTCCGTAATTAACTCTGTTTCAATAATTCGATGCTGATACGACCAGCCAGGGGAAATGATTTTATCTTCAGATTTTTTCTTTATTCTTGTTTCGTATTTCGAATTTTTAAGAATCGCTCGATACGATAATGAGGATATCTGTTACGATACCGATACCGAAAAAGGCCAGGCAGATATGACCTTCACATTCATAAAACCCTTTCTGCGATAGTGCAGCTCTCTGGGCTCGTCATAAATTAATCGTCTCCATTTAGGTATTTTCTGTTTTTGAAGTATTTTATCCTGAAAATATAGAATTTTATTGATAATAATGAATTTGAACCAAAAATCATTATTATTGTGCACAGATAGAAACCTGATAGCTGCGCCAAAGATTTCAAGATAATTTGTATTACATGTACTATCGAGAATAAATAAAAATATACGATTTTGAGATTGAATAAGTGAAAAGCTATTTTTTATAATTTTGATTAAAAATAAGGATTGCTGATGGGTTGTTTTGTTGTTGAAGGCAAACGAAAGCTTAATGGGAGCATCAGAGTATCAGGGAATAAAAATGAAGCTCTCCCTGTAATAGCAGCTTCTTTGCTTTGTTCAGATCCTGTAGAAATATGTAATTTACCGGATATTGGTGATGTGCGCTGCATGCTTAATATATCGGAAAACCTGGGTGCTGTTGTTTCACCTGTATTAAGTGGTTCTGTAAGTATTGATGCCGGAAAAGTCGATTCTTCTATTTTGCCAATAGAGCTATCGAGTAAGATAAGGGCTTCAATTCTATTTGCATCGTCTCTGCTGGTAAGAACCGGAAAAGCAACAATATGTCAACCAGGTGGAGACACAATTGGACGAAGAAGGCTTGATAGTCATTTTTTGGTTTTTAAAGCACTTGGAGCAAAACTGCATGTAGAATATAAAAAAAATCTGGATGTAACTCAGGAAACCATATATATACTTGATGCGTCACACGGACTGACGGGTGCTGATATTTACCTTGATGAAGCATCGGTTACTGCAACTGAAAATGCTATCATAGCAGCATCGGGGGCAAAGGGGAAAACTGTTATTTCCAATGCCGCATCAGAACCTCATGTTCAGGGCTTATGCCATTTTTTGGAAAAACTGGGAGTAAAGATTGAGGGAACAGGTTCAAATGTGCTAACAATTTATGGTTCTGAAACCTTTGCAAAATGTAAACATCAGATAGGCAGTGATTATATTGAGGCTGGTTCATTTATTGGACTTGCTGCAGCAACCGGATCAGATTTATTAATCACCGGAGTCGATTTGCAGCATCTGAGAATGATTTTATTTCAGTTTGAAAGAATCGGTGTTTTTGTCGAAACAGATTCAAATAATAAAGCAGTTCACGTACCAGATCGTCAAACATTCAAAATTCGTAAAGATATAGGTGGAGCTATACCAAGAATTGAAGACAGTCCGTGGCCAGGGTTTCCAACAGATCTAATGTCAATATTGCTGGTAACAGCTACACAATCAGAAGGAACATGTTTAATTCACGAGAAAATGTTTGAATCAAGACTGTTTTTTACTGATAAACTTATTTCAATGGGTGCACAAATTGTTTTGTGTGATCCACACAGAGCTGTTATTGTTGGTCCATCACAGTTATATGGATCTACAATCAGTTCTCCGGACATAAGGGCAGGTATGGCACTCCTTATTGCTGCCTGTACTGCAGAAGGAAAAAGTGTGATAAATAATATAGAACAAATAGACAGAGGTTATGAACAGATTGATACTCGATTGAACAGACTGGGTGCTTCAATTAAAAGAATAGATGATAGAAGGGAAAAAGTCTGTCTGTTCGGAGCAGATTTATGATTATCTGTTTTAAATGGTTTCAACATTTTACAATATTCATGGTATGTTTTCTTTTTTCCTGTGCTCCCTCAATAAACCAGTTTTATCCGGATTTTTACTATGATGAAGATGATATTTATTAAAACAGACCATTGGGATTTCTGCTGACATTTATCGGGAACTGGAATATAATAACAGATCCCAATGATATGGATCGCGCGAACCGTAATCATGCCCGTAATTTAAAAAAATCGGGTGTTGAACTTCTGTTTATAGGTGAAAATGTCGAGGGTTTTATTGGAACTCGGGGAGTAGCTGTGAATCTGAATATTCCAGCCAGGGAATATGCAGAATATGTACGTATGATAAACAGGGAAGATATCCGTAACGACAGCGGGCTTGTTGATGTCTATGTCAATAATCATCCTGCCGTAAAATGGGTTTATGAAAAAGAAGGATTCAAATTCGCCGAATATTTCTTTTGCAGCACAACTTATGATATAAGAATTGCATTCTGGACAAAGAACAGTCTTTTTGAAAACTTTGCTTCAGTTTTTGAACAAATCATGGGAACCTTGACATTAACCTGAATGGCTAACAGTATTATTAATGATCTGGCTTATGTTCATTATGAAAATTAAGGTCAGCAAATGACTTATTACATAAAGAATAAATTTTTGCCTGCCTGAGAGGTGTTTTTTATGTGGAGTAGAAATAATTTAATCGGAAAAACATTGACTGTCTTATTTCTAATTTCGACTTTAATGTTTTCTGCCGAAGCACAAAATAAATTTTCAGTGTTTAACAGGTATGAAATGTCTTATGATCATTTGTATAAGTTAAACAGGAGTATTGATGATTCATTGGGAACACCATGGTTTTCAACATTCAAAAGCACAGATGAAAATTATACATTTAATTTTCTGACATCCGGGCAGATGCTTGGTTTAAATATCAGTACTGTTTTGGGTTATGAACAGTTTAAAAACAGCAATCGATTTGTTGTGCTTTCTGGTGAGACAGCATATAAATCAAAATATCTGAATGGATTTGTTTCGGTTGATGCATATACAACAGAAAGAAGAATATTTTCAGAAGTCCAGGATATTCAATTTGAGAGATTTATAAAAGAGAATGCACACGAACCAATTGATGGTGTTTTTGATTTTCGTTTTAATCTTCCAACCGCATATATTGAAACAAATCTGAAATACCTGAAATTATCTGTTGGAAAAATGAAAAAACGGTGGGGACCTGGATATAAAGGTACTCTGGGTCTTTCTGGAACAGCTTATTCACCATTTTATTATTATAACCTGAATCTTAACTTTGGAAATTTAATCAACATGGAAGCTTTTTTATGTGGATATGACGATGAAAGCATATATAGAGCAGAAATGGATATTTCTGATACAATAAGAGTTAAAAGCAATGGAATAAATCTGAGAAATTTTTATCCCCGATATGGAGCGGGTCAACGTCTGGATTTACGGATTGGAAAACATGTTCAAATTGGAGTTTATGAACTCGTAGACTTTTTTGGAACAAATGAGTTAAGTCGTTTTGCCAATCCGCTTCAGATCTATTATTTGGCAAACGAATCCAGTGGTACAAACAATGCAAATCTTCTTGGTGGAATTGATATAAACGTTATGGTCAAACGGTTTCGTTTATATGGTGAATTTCTTAATGATGATATTACGTGTTTTCAAAAAACAGGTAATCCGGATAAATTTGCATTACAATTGGGATTCGTTTTTTATGGAAAAGATCCTCTTCTGCAGGCCGGTTTGGAATATACTCATGTTTCGCCATATGTATATTCGCACTCAAGAGTTCTTAGCCGTCATTCTCACTGGGGTGAATCAATGGGATGGCCCTGGGGTAACGATCAGGATGTATTTACTGCACATGCACTTTTTAATTTCAATGAAAAGATGAAAGGTAAATTGGAAATTAATTATTGGCTGAAAGGAGAAGGTAATATTGAGTCTGACTGGTATGCTGATGGTAGACCATATCTGGAAGACGCTCCCTATTGGACACAAAACCCGGTAAAAAAACTGTCAACCCAGATTGGGTATGAATATAACCCGACCAATTATTTGCAATTAAATGTCTGTTATGAACCTGTAATTTCTGATAGCAAGTTTACTAATGGATTCTATTGTTATTTAAATGCAAAAATTCCGGGTACTTTCCGGAAAAATATACCTATTAAATAATAAGTAAAGTACGATTGGAAAACATATATTAACAAAAAGACATCAGGTTTATTTATGAAGGTAAATACTTTTTAAAGGATATAGAGTTTCAGAAGAGATCATCCTCAGTCAAAGTTTCAGCACGTTCGTCTTTCCATGCCATTAACTGACGAGTACGGCTGGGATGTTTAAGTTTACCAAGAGCTTTAGTTTCGATCTGCCTTACACGCTCACGGGAAATATTGAAAATCTCACCTATTTCCTTTAAGGTTTTAATACGTCCGTCATCAAGACCAAAACGCATTATAACAATTTCCTTTTCCTTGGGTGCAAGAGATTCGAGTACCTGTTTAATCTGCTCCCGAAGATGCAAAAAAGAGATTCGTAATGAAGGGTCTTCCGCTTTAGTATCTTCAATATATTCCCCAACAGTAGCTCCTCCATCGTTGCCAATTTCCATATCAAGTGAAATAGGTTCCATAGAATACTCAAGTGCCATTTGTACCTTATTTACAGTGCAGCCAAGTTTCTCGGCAAGTTCCTCATGGCTGGGTTCATATCCATACTGCATGACCCATTTTTTGCACATTCTAATCGTTTTATTAACAAGATCAAGTGTATTTGCCGGAATTCTGATAGCTTTGGATTTATCGTTAATAGCACGGGAAATAGCCTGCCTGATCCACCATGTTGCATAGGTACTGAACTTGTATCCTTTTCGGTAATCAAAATTTTCGACAGCTTTAATAAGACCCCGGTTTCCTTCCTGAATCAGATCGATAATTTCCATTCCACGCAAAATATATTTTTTGGCGATACTGACTACTAATCGCACATTTGCCTCAATTATTGCACATTTTGCCTGATTGCGCATGCCTTCCCAATGCTTGAACTCATCCAGTTCCCTGTTTTTTTTATCAATCTTAAGAGAGTGTTTATATTTTTCAAGAATCAGTTCGATTTGTTTCGAATTTAAATGAAGTTGATGGCATAAAGAAACAATGTCATCTTCTAACTTGTTAATTTTTTCTATTTGCTCATTGTCGATATTGTCATCCAAAAAGTTCTTTATAGCTGTAGATTTTCGTTTAATGAGTGAAATATGTTTTAAAAAATCTTTTCTTATATTTTCATAATCATCATCATTATCTGTACTTTCTTCTTCGATTGCCAGGACATCAAGAACATCAAGTTTTTCATTTTTTAATTCCTCAGCTATATGATAAAGGCTTTCGAGTGCGCCTTCATTGCGGAATGCCATATCAAAAAGTTTTCTATTAGCGTATTCCATTTGCATTGCATATTCGGTTTCCTGTCCCCGGGAAAGAAGCGGAACACGCCCTACGCTGTTAAGATATACCCATGTGGGGTCGGTATACCTGGCATTTCGTTTTGTAGAAATCAGTTTACGGTTTCTACGCTCATATAGTGGAATTTTTTCCTTTACAAAAGTGTTAATGGTAATATTTTCACGATTAAGTATTTCGTGAACCCGCTCTCTCTCCTGAGCAGTTGAAGCGACTTCTTCAATCTGGGCTTCTGTAACAAACCCCTGAAGAGCTGCAAGTTTGTGCAACTTTTTAGTAGTACGATCCATTACTGGTGTTTTTTCATCTTGCTTTTCTGAATCTTTTTTCTTGATCATTCTCCCTCACCCAGATCTTTTAATTGAGTCGAATAATCCTGTAACTGGCAAAGCAGTTCAGTACGTCGTTTAGGTTCTTTTTTCATCTGCACTTGAATTTCTCGGAGTTTAAATCTCAGAAATTTTGCACGCAAATGAACAATTTTTTGAACCAGTTCTTCATTTATATGATCCTCTAAAGCTGGTTTTACCAGAAGAAGAGAAATTATACGCTTAATCTCAGAATTATCAGTACGATCACATATTCTGTTCAGATTTCCATTTTGATTGTAAGTTTCAATCATTAATGAATATATATCACTGGAAACACTATCTGTAACTGTTTCGGGTACAACAAATTGCATTGCTTCTCGAATAAGTTCCGGTTTAGTAAAAAGTATGCGTAAAAATGTACTCTCCAGCGAATTTATGTCGTACTCTTCTATCGATTCATTACTATTAAAAATATTTCTTACAGCGGTTTTATTCGGAGATTTTAAGCGATATAGCACATCTTCTTCCTTAAGGAGAAGATATTCTGCAACTTCTTTTACAAATAGTGGTTTCAATAATGGTTTCATTGATCTGTATAATGGCTCCATATTATTGATTACCGCTGATTTTCCTCTTATACTTGAAATATCATGTTCTTCAATTGTCTTTTCAATAATAAAAGTAGTCCATTTTCTGGAATTTTCAACAAGAAAAAGAAACTTTTCAGAATCATGGCTTTTAATATACGAATCGGGATCATGTTTATCAGGTAAAATAAGGATAGAAACTTCAAGATCTAATTGAACCAGAATTGGTATAGCTCGCTTCGCTGCAGATTGCCCTGCTTCATCTCCATCAAAAACAAGAACGATTTTTGAAGTGAATCTTGAAAGCAGATGCGCATGTTCTGGAGTGAAAGCTGTACCCGATGTAGCAACCACATTATGTATTCCCGATTGATACAATGTGAGATGGTCCATGTAACCTTCAACAACAATTGCATACCTTTTTTCTTTAATTGCAGTTCGCGCTTGATATAAACCATATAAAAATGTTTTTTTTCGATAAATTAAAGTCTCCGGAGAATTCAGATATTTAGGAATAGCATCTTTTACCAATCCCCTTCCGGCAAATCCAATAACTCTTCCAGAAAGATCTATAAGAGAAAAAATAACTCTGTTTCGAAAACGATCGTAAGTGTTGCCACCGTCTTTTTCAACAGCTAATCCACACGATATAAGCGAAAGTGTATTGATCTGTTCTTTCGAACAAAATGTAATTAAATTTGCCCATTCCGGAGGAGCAAATCCGAGACGAAAATCTCTGACAGTTTCGGGATGAAGCTTACGGGATTTAAAATATTCTACTGACTGTGGGTATTTTCGAATGTTTTTATAAAAAAAACGGGCACATATTTCGTGAATACGAAACATATCAGTTTTAGTAAGATTTAAAATTTTATCCTGGTGCTCTTTTTTATGCTGTATGTTTGATTTCTTAATCTCAACGCCTGTTTCTTCAGCAAGCATTGCTAATGCATCACTAAACCCGATACCTTCAATTTCCTGAAGAAATGTGTATATATCGCCACCTTTTCCACATCCAAAACAATAAAAAAAGCCTTTGGATGGATTTACGTGGAAAGAGGGCGTTTTTTCTTTATGAAATGGACATAATCCTTTAAGAGTTTGTCCGGATCCTTTTAAGTTAACATATCTTCCCACTATGGATGCGATATCTGCCCTTAAACGAATCTCTTCCTTGATATTATCATCAAAAAAGCTGTCCATATAGTAATACATAACCTGCCAGATGAAGTACAAACAAAAGGAAAATACTTCCCGGATACCATTAAATCTAAATTGAAATAAAAATAATAGTAAAAACAATTCTGAGGTTTTCTAAAGAAAGCAATTTTGCTTAGAATCATTTAGGCCAGATTTCATGAAAAGGGTTGCTATTGTAAATTTACAAAACAAAAATAGTATACAAAAAAATTCATATTGGTGATAGTTCGACACTGATTGGATACAGTTTTTTCCTGATTAGTTATACTTGTCAAAAACAATTATTTCAAGAATTTAATGATAAAAACCAATGGTATTAAATTTGCAGGAAAAGTCGGAAGATTTAAAGATAAATTGACTGTTAATTTGAGTGAATAAAATTCTAACTTGAAGTTATATGGAACATCCCGCATATTCCAGACTGTATACATTTTATGACCAGGATTGGGGGAATTGGTGCTGCCAGTATCTTCCACTCCTCCAAATGGTATTCCATCAATTGCCAACACCTTCAAGAGTGCTGGATATCGCTTGTGGGACAGGTGCATTGGCCGCGATAATGTCGGAAATGGGGCATTGTGTTACTGGAATTGATCTTTCACCAGAAATGATTTGGTGTGCATGTTCTAAAAATATCCCCGGAGCAGCATTTGAAGTACAGGATATGACCAAATTGAATGTTAATGGAAAGTATGATTTGGCTGTTAACACCTTTGATGCATTCAATTACATGCTTGAAAGGGAAGATGTCGATTGGTTTTTTAAGAATGTATTCGAAAAATTAAAACCGGAAAGTTTTTTGATATTCGATTTTAATACAGAAAATCTATATACATATTATCATAAAGGAGAAATATTACGTGATATAAATGGTGTGAAGTTCAAGCAGCATCGGTCTTATAACAAAGAAAAGAACCTGGCTGTTACAATCTTCGAATTTCCTGATGGTGAAATAGAAAAACATTTTCAACGTGCATATAGTCTTGAGGATATTAAAGAAATGTATGAATCGACAGGCTTTAAATTAGAAAACGCCTTTGGCGGATTTGATTTTGAATCTTATACTAAAAATTCTCTGCGGTGTATATGTGTTTTAAGGAAGCCCGGGCCAAAATTTGATGAAAAAAGATCTAAACGCAAAATCTGGATACATGAATAAACGTTTTTAGATAGAAAATGACATCTCATTTCTAATCAAATGTTAATTTTTTATTAAAATACAGCTTCATAGGAATCCCCATTTTAAAAAAACAATTTTTGGTTAGTTAATTTTTTTTGAGGGAAAAAACAGCCAGTGTTTGTTGCAAAAATATTATGGGGTGATTTCAAGATCAGGATATTGTCTTGAAAAGGAAGATATCTGGACGTTTTCAAAGATCATATTATCCAGTTTGGGAGCCCATAACTTATAGACCATATTCCAGATATCAATGATATTATTACAACTTTTTGTATTTTTAACATACATGAGCCCATTAACTTCAGATCCATTGTAATTATCTCCATAACGGATACCTATACCATTATTTAGAAACAGACAGTTATCAACAGTTACACTATGATTAGGGCTGCTGTATCCAAGTTCGATACCTTGTCCGCAGTTCAGAAAAATACAATTAATAAAATTGTGTGATTTTAAAACATCGTTTTCACTGGAGAGAGCAGCTCCTTCATGAAAACATGCTTCAAACCGGCTGTTACTTACAGTAATTATACCACCATCACTACCACCAGAATCAAGACCATCATCTTTTGTGTACATAAAGCAAGAGCTGTCAATAATTACATCCGATGCATGAATATATAAAGCATCATTATCTGCATCAATAAAATCCTGATTATCATTGGGAAAATCGGTAAAAATACTGTTCTTGATTGTGACCTGGCTGGAATTGACCTGTCCGCCACTAATCAGGCGTTGAACCAAAATGGTTTCAAGTGTCAATTTTGAATTGAGAGAATAAAATGATTGACCCTTATGGTCGATAATATAGCAGTGATTTAAATAAAGATCACTGTCTTCTGAATAAAAGAGTGCCTGTTGATGAGCATGTCCTACATTTCCATATTTACCACTATTACTGAATCCACTATGGCAGAAGATTGTGTTTTCTGAGATTACTTTACTGTTATTACCAACAGATATGAATCCTCCCCAGAATTTGTCGAATTCAGATGATGTAAAAAAAACAGGATTCTCCTTAGTGCCTGATATATTGATTGTTCCGTAATTTATGATATTGACAGATTCATCAACAGTAACAATAGCGCCCTCATTGATGGTCAGAGAGTATCCGGATGGTATAATAAGGTCCTGATTGATCCTTACAACTTTATTTGCCTCAATTATCATGTTTTGCTGTATCTCGCCTTCAATAAAGACTGAAGCACTTTCAATGAAAGATGATTTTAAGGAGATATCTTGGCCATTTATACTAAAATTGAAAATGGAATCATTTGAAAATGGTTGTAATAGAATGGAGCCTTCCCCGTGTTTGATAAAAAATGAATCCCCGGACAAACAGTATTTCCCAAGACTGTAACCTTCTGCTCTGACATCATTATTATATAAATAGAATATAAAAGGGATTCCAGTACCTTTTATGAATTTTTTAGGATAAATGGGAATAATTTCACATGGATTGACAATATCTGGGGTAATTGGAGAAGGTGTCCAGGAAGGAATACCCCATTCAGTTAAAAAACGCAATTCGTCTGCCAAGGTAAAAAGGACAGTATCATGATTGTCCCTATACCCCATAATAAGTTCAAAGAAACCGGTATTATTAAAATTAATAGTATGACCGTAATTAAAAGAAATTTCGTTGCCGTTAAGTAAAGTGAAATCTGGATTATCATTGATGTCGTTATACAATTTAAAAGGGAAAAAGTGATTTGTTTTACTTTTTAGATCACTTAAGTTAAAACAACCAGGCTCATCACAATCATCGGGTGTAAATACTTGATTGTCACAATAAACCAAAAGAATAAAAAAAAAATATTTTCTGAGTTTCATTTTTAATTTACAAATCCAGTTTTTGAATAATCCAATCTCTTCTTTCAATTAAAAAATCTTTTTTTGAGACAAGATTTGAGTAAAAGGCTTCTTTAGATGTTTTGTTAAAATCGTGTTTTGATTGTTCGATAATATCTTGATAACTATAAAAGGGTTCAATTTCCCTTTGTGTATTTGTAAGCACCTTTTCTATTGTCGATTCAGTTATTCTGTTTGTGTATATATTTTTAAGTATCTTAATATACTCTGAGTACAGGTAATCATCAATCGCTATTATATAATCCAGATCATCTTCAATAGAAAAAAGTAATTTTTCTCCCACATCATTAATAACATCATCCATGGAAGAATAATACCGCTCTTTGATAAATGTACCTACAGACCAGTCAGATCCAATTTCATGGGGCATTTCAGCAAACAAATCATCGTAATCCCAGGGACAAATTCCAAAAATTTCCGTGTTATCATTGTCAGATTTGGTATACAGGTAAACTTCATCAGCGGCATCGCCATTTTGTAAAAGAAGGTCCAAAGCTATTTTTGTAAAATATTGTTCGAGATCTATATAAGAAACAAGTGTATCATAAAGCTCTTTTTCTTTATATTCTTTAAGGAATTTATAAATTAATCTGAATTTATCGATATAATATGATTCTGCTTTTGTAGAAATATTCTTGTTAAGCTTATAATCCTTGATACCTTGATTGTAATCCCTTTTCAGAATAAAAGCAGAATTCAATCTGTTAAGAAAGTAATTTTCTGGATCTTCAATAAATAAATATAATCCTTGTGTGTTTTCGTTAATTTTAGTTTCTGTATAAAAACAGCAAAGTGGCCATAAATCAAGTTCATGGCAAAAACCAATTGCTATACTGTTCTCAATATATGTTGAATCAAATACAAGTGATATAAGCTTAAACTTATCTATTGGCCTGATGACACCTTGATCTTCAAGGAAAATATTTTTTTCAAGCTTTACTGAAAAACTTTTTCTTCTGAAACCTAATGAAGCATTACCCCTGATTTTAAACCGTTCGAGTTTATAAAGTATACTATCATAATAGAGGTTGGGTAAGGGTTCTTCAATATAAAATTTTTCGCCTATTCTATCGTGAATCATTCTTTCCTGATCATTAGTCATAGTAAACTCAAATACCAGGTGACTGCGTTCAGATGAATCAGGAGGTTTCTGAGTAATATGTCCCTGAGAACAGAATAAACAGAAAGAAAGAAATAGAAAAAACACACAAATAATAGTTTTCATTGTTTTATCGGTCAATTTAATGGTTCTGTTCATTATCTTTCATTTTTTGAGTCAATGCTAAGGTTATTTAAATTTACTGTTATGAACATATTCAATGAAATAATTATAAATCGCATTCAAACAGTTTCTTTTAATTGTCTTTTGCGTTAAAGATTCAATCATGTTGAGAGTAATGCTGTGTTAGTTCAAATAGATGCTTGAAATCTGCATATATGCTTTAAAAATACCAAAATGTTAAAATAATGCAACCGATTAACAAAAACACAGGTTCGCGCTATTCATGTTAAAATATTAAAGCATATTACATCTATTATTGGAAAATTTACCCTCCCTGTTAATTCCTGAAACCTGCCATCTTGAACAATCAAAGATAATTTTATCCGGACAGATTATGTGAGGAGAAATTGGATTTCACTACTCAGCAACTTCTATCAAATTCGTGCCAATAAAAATGTAAGAAGAATTAATACAGGGAAAGCTAATCCGGCTTGTATCAGAATATCTCTATAAAACAGATTTTTAGAATGGAGGTGCAAATATTCAGTTATTCGTTTTAATGATAATTCAATCTCCTCTAAATCGCATGGGATTTCAATTACCTCAAAAAAACCACCATTGAGCCAGCAATAAGTATAACAATCATGCTTGTTTTCTGTCAGAATAAGCATTCCAGGGGTACTGTGAGCAATTTTAAATGATTGAAAAACACGATTGGGATTTTTGGGTAAAAAATTGGCATCAACTATGATTAATGCTGGACGGTGAGTTAATAAAAATTTGAAAGCATCCTTTCGGCGATCAAAAAAAAAGACTTGATATCCTAAGCTTTTAAGTAAATTTTCAAACTTGGAATTAATATTTTTTGCAAAAACCAAACATTTAGGTTTGATAAAATTATTAGGAACCATGAAAGATACCTGTTTTATTTTGCTTATTATCACACACGTAGACTTTCTGATAATAATCATCAGATAAATATTGAATTTCCTGTACTAGTTCGTTGATAGTTTTGAATTTATCTTTTATGATTGTAGTACCATTTTTTTTGATCTCTTTAATCTTGTATTTGGATCCCTGATTATTTCCAATAAGATAAACAGGTGCATTAATTATCGAGGCGATCTCTTCTGCTTTATGTGTATCTAAAGATTCTTCTTTTAAATTTTTTATTACTGCTGCTTTAAGATTATTTTTAACATAAAGGTTGTTCTCACTTAGAGGAATAAAAACCATCCCGTTTTTATTTTTCTGCTTGTTTAAAGCAAGTGGTAAATAACCGTTTTGATCTACAACTCCAATTACAGAAATCTTACGAAATCCATTATATCTGGTTTTACTTAAATGAAGAGCTTTTTTAAACCTGCCTCCAAAACCAAGGCGGTCAAGCGCAAAAATTATTGGAATTAATAGATATAAAACTATTGGAGCGATTGCATAAACAGGTACGAGTTGAATACAGATTGCACCAATACAAAGATTTCCACCAATAATACAGAGTATGCTTGATGTTTCAAGATGATTGAAACCTCTGAAAATTAAACGGTGATGGATATGTGAATTATCTGGAATCGCCATGCTCCGTATTCGAGTATAAAAAGGTTTTTTCTGGTCTTTAGCTTTAAAGTATCGGCGTGTCATTGTAACAAGAACTTCAATAATTGGGATTCCTGCAATTAACGGCATGATTATTACAGACCGTGGCCCGGAAATCTTGCCTGCAATATACAACGAGAATAAAGAAATCATTGAACCAAGAAAAAGTGATCCTGTATCACCCAAAAACACTTTAGCCGGCGGGCTGTTATGAAAAAGGAATCCAATAATTGAACCAGAAAGAATTATTCCCAACAAAACAATTGAAGTATCTGATGCAATGGCAGAAATGGAACTAAGTGTTAATATGCTGATTAAAGAAATACCTCCAGCCAAACCATCAACACCATCAATGATATTAAAAGCATTGATAATACCTAAAATCCACAACGCAGAAATAATTTTACTAAACCATAAAGGAAACGTAAAAAGTCCCAATATCGAAAGAGGGCCTGAGTGAACACCAAAAATATAAACAGTGCTAATGGAAATGATTAATTCTGCTGCAATTTTATGTCTGGCGCGTACAGATACATAGTGGCTGTCGTCTAAAAAACCAAACAAACAAATTATTACGGAAGATATTATAACAGGGAAGATAATTTTATAAGGAAAAACAGAATAAAAAATTGATGTGTGTTTAAGAAAAAACCAGATAAAAGTCATTGTTACAAAAGAAATTATAATGGCAATGCCGCCAAGTCTGGGTAAAGGGCTTGAATGAACTTTTCTGGAATCGGGGCGATCAATGAAAACATTTGTAAGGGGTGTTCGCAAGAAAACCTTTATAAGAAAACAGGAAATAAGAAATGATGAAATTAAAAAGAAGCTGATTTTAGATAAAGCGGAAAGTGTATTCATCATGTATGCTACTATGAGAAAAGGGTTTGATATAACTAAAGGAAATAGATTTTATCATGTTCTAAGTTATTATTCAAATAAAAAAAATTAAGTTCCTGGTGATTATTTAAATACAGACTTTTATAAAAATTATTAAATAACGTATTGCCGGGTAACTGTAATATAAACGATTCGGTTTTATAATTCAACTAATCAACCTGAAAACATAAATTAATGGAAACCTGTGATTGAATTGTCATCTTGGATGAAAAAACAATAACTTAGACAAAAGTACTTAAGTTTTTTAAAAAATCATTTTCATTATTAGCTACATTATTTATTTAATTGCACTATCAAAACTACAATACTAACAGCACTTGTCATAATTGCAAGTGTATCCCTGATTACTTCCGCAATAGTGGGTCCCTGTTTTTCAGTTTTTTCTTTTGGTTTTTCCTTCATAACGAAAATTTCAGTTCCATCATCAACTCGAGGATTCGAAAATCCCCTTTTTCTAATTTTTTCTGTTTCGCCATTTGGGGATTTTATTAATATGAAATGACTGCTGTCAGCTAAACCGCCCGCCCGGTCAACGTAGTCCCGCGCCCGACTATTTTTATCATAGCTGAATAATCCGGGATTATTTACATTTCCATGAACATAAACTGCATTCGGCCGAACTGGTATTAAAATACTGTCACCTTTTTGGATAAGAACATTTTCTTTGCTTTCGGTGTTTTGCAAAGCTCTACTGAAATTAACCACTACCCGTTTATTGTTTCGTACTATTTTTGCTCCTTCAGGAAATGCATCAGGCATAAGCCCTCCGGCACGTTCAACCAGATCAGAAAGACGTTCACCCCGCTTTTCGATTGCATATTTGCCTCTATATTTAACCAGACCATCAATAATTACATAATTATTAGTGACTATGTTCGGATCAGGTCTTACAATAATACGATCTCTGTCTTTTAACTGAAATAATCTTTGTTTTTGGTCTGTAAAATCAAGTGAATCCGGGAGATTGATCTTGAAGATCTTAATCAGGGTATCGTGTGTTTCCCGATTTTCGATAAGCCTGAACACATCAACGGATTTTCGATAAGCATTACGGGTAAATCCACCGGCTCTGATTAATAAATCCATAACAGTCATGTTTGTGTCGAGTGTGAAAGTATCCGGGTTTTTCACTTCACCTTCAATTGTTACCAGAAGATCTGTTGGTTTTTCAACATTCTTTTCATAAACAATTATTTCATCACCGGCTTGTAACTTCACATCATGAGATTTATCCTCTTTCAAACGGTCCAGATCAACAGGAAACAAAGTGGTTGTAACAAGGTCGTCATTTAATCTGATCAGATCAGCCCGTTTCATATATGCAGTTTTTTCAATCGGTTTTCCATAATTAAAAATTAATTCAGACAAACTTAGATTGTCACTCTGATAAACTCCAGGGTAATAAACAGCTCCATCCAGACGCACATAATTATGCAGATCATTGGTAAGTGGAATAATATCAAGAGAATCTCCATCAAATAATAAGTAATCTTCTCCGGATTCGAGATGCTTTTTTAAATCAAGATCAACAATATTAATTACTGATTTTGTTAACTGTCGTTGGTCAAAAGGCAGAATACGATGAATCAGAGCACGGTCAATATTTGTTGATGCTGGTATACTGCCGCAATAATCCAGTAATGATTTTAAATTTTCATCGTCTTTAAGTTCATAAATACCTGGCCTGAATACAGATCCGGTGGTTGTTACAGTTTTTCCACGTTTAGGTACAAATATTACATCATTGTTTTGAAGCCGAACATCAGTGGTACATTTTCCGGTAAGAAGATATTGATAAAGATCTACAGTTGTGATTTCTTCTCCGTTTCGAAGCACCTTAATATTTCTTAAAGTACCCTGGGTAAGCGGCCCTCCTACACTATATAATGCATTAAATGTTGTTGCATAACTTGATACAGTATAGCCCCCGGGTGACTCTACTTCACCCATAATAAAAATTCTCAAAGGACGTAATTGGGCAACAGTCAGATCTAAAAAGGTTCGTGGAGGATCAGATGCCAGACCGGAATAGTGCCGCGATAGCAACATTTTGATTTTGTTCTGAAGTTCAATGAATGGAATTCCAGTTACATGGACCTGTCCGGCTACAGGTACAAAAATTTTCCCTTCTTTATTTACGGTTAGTTCATACTGGAATTCAACCTGGCCCCAAACAGCTAACCGAAGGACATCACCAGGACCTACAATGTAACCGGGGTCAACAGGGCCCACGGTATTAGGTTTAAAAGCTTCAGGAATCTGATTAAAAATTGAATAACCAAAATATGGAACTGATATAAGATGGTCTTTTTGATCTGAATAAATTGTATCTGTATAAGTATCCTTAATGCTGTCTGGTTTAGTTACATTTGAATCGTTTAATCGAAATGAGTAATCCGGTGCTGTAGTTTCAATAACAGATTTATTAGTCGTTTTTGAAGTATTTCCATACCGGCTTTTAATAAGATCAATCTGTTCATCAGAATAACCCTGCATGCGTGCCTGTTTCTCATACTCGGAAATTTTTGATGAATCATAAGGTTGTGATGATTCTGAAGATAAGGATTTTGAATCTGATATGGAGAAAAAATTCTGAGCTGAAATTGTTAACGCTAAAAAAAGAATCAATTCAAGAGGCTGCGAAAATTTGTTAAGTATTCTTTGGGTACTGGAATTTAACATGTGTTTATGAGCCTTCCGTAATTAAAGATTTCTAAACAGAAATATCAAATAAAATAAACGAGATCAAAAAATAACTGTCTGCTCATGTACTTTTCAATAAATGGTACATACAAAGTAGTTTCAAATTGTTGTATATTAATAAATTAAATTGAAAATGTGCTCATATTTCTATGGTGTTACAGGTTTAATTTTTAGCCAGGATTTTTTTTTCTTTTCAGGTGGAGCATAATCCTCTCTGATACCTGAATACCATCTAAGCTTGTGTCTTATTATCCTGCCAGATCTTGTGAGGTGTTTAACTTTCCATTGACCATAATACCTGGCTCCGGGAATAAGTGCTGAAGCGGTTTCATTTTTATTCCCAATAGACCAGTTACACCAGCTCAAGTGATATTTATCCATAAAATCAAACCATAACTCGGTTTCTGTGCTGTCCAGAAATCCATCACCCGAAGCCAGACAGGTTCCAAATTCTGATACAAAAAGAGGAATATTTTTATTGATAGCGTACTGAGCTTTTTGACGCAATTCTGCACCATGAGTAGCAGCATAAAAATGAAGAGCGTATACAAGGTTTTTTCCTTTTAAAGGATCATCCGCAGCTTCATCAACATCCTGGCACCAGGATGGTGTACCAATAATAATCAGATTATCCGGATCAATTTCCCTGATAGTTTCAACAATTCTTTCGGAATATGGTTTGACTGTTTTGGTCCAGGATACTTTTTCAGGTTCGTTATATATTTCATAAATAACATTCGGGTATTCACCATATTTTGAGGCCATCTCTTTAAAGAATCTGATTGCATGTTGTTCATGCTCATGAGCATTATGATCATGCCAGTCAATAATAACATAGATTCCCTCTTTCAAAGCCGCTTCAATTACAGTCTCAATCTTTCTTTTTTCTGCTCCGTTATAATAGTATCCACTTAATGTTGGTTCATGTTTAATCCCCATAGCAGCTCTTATAACTGTAATTTTCCAGTCGTTGACCAGCCATCGCACTGTTTTTTTGTTATAAAACTGTTCCATCCATTGACTCCAGAAAAGACTCATTCCTCGCAGCTGGACAGTATTGTTATGCTGATCATAAATCTTGTTTCCTTTTACATAAAGATTCCCGTGTAATTCTACAGGAGTTTTTTTAATGTTTTGAGCAGGTAAAGCTAAAGAAAACAAAATTAGAATTAAAAAAAGTTTGTCCATTCGATTCCTTCCAACTTAAGTTTGTACTTTAAAATAACATTTTTATAAAAAAGTTAGTAGTATCCAAAAAAAGTGGATAATCTCTTTTATGAGTATTTTGAAAAGGAAAACTGGAGTCTTTTCATAATGAATCAAGGGTCATAAACAGTGAAAGAAATGTTTTCCTGCCGAAGTTTATTATATGATTTAAAATTAAGGCAGATACAGCTAAGGAAAGTAATAATTAGAACCTGAATTGAGCGATTATTTTCCTAAAAAGTAAACCCTTTGCGGCTGGGAATACTTATTTTATAAGGGTAAACAAAAAACAACTTATAAAATCAACTCCTAACCGAAAGGGTTATAATTTGAATATACTAAATTTCAAAGACTCTTGCTGCACAATAAATACTATTTCCGAAACAACAAATATTATTACAGGGCGAGGCGGTCTTCCATTTATTCTTAGATACATTGAGAATATCAAATTTCATAAACTGATAAAAGATCATGTATCTAAATTTTCTAAATCATCAAAAGGTGTTAAACCTGATTGTATGCTTCGACAGATTTTAGCCTTTTTTATTGATGGAACCTATAAAGCAATAAGCGGATTTGACTCCCTGAAACAAGATGCAGGATATGCCGCAGCTCTTGAGATAAAACAGGACTCATTGGTTTCATCACACTCAGTAAAACGCTTTTTCAAAAAATTCACTTTTCCTAAAAGTGCTGTCTTTCGAATGATACTTAACCAATTATTCATATGGCGTTTAAAGGTAGAAAAGCCTGATAGCATTGTTGTAGATATGGATACAGTGGTATTAAATAATGATGATGCATTAACCCGCCATGGTGTCAGCCCAACCTATAAGAATGTGAAGGGATTTCAACCATTACAATTAACCTGGAATAATATGGTTATTGATGCGATGTTTCGTCGTGGAAGTGCACATTCTAACCATGGTAATGATGTTATTGAATCCATGACGCGTATAGTAAATCTGATCCGGAACAACTATTCCAAAGATGTTCCAATTATTCTTACATGCGACAGCGGCTTTTTGGATGAAAACAATCTTCATTATTTTCATACTGTTTTGAATATTTTATTCGTATGTAATGGTAAAATGTATAATTCCGTAAAAGACTATGCAGGATCTGTTCCAGACGATGCGTTTGCTCAGTTTAAAAGTGATACCTGCACCTGGAATTACCTGGAATTTGGAAGTCGTCTCAAAAGCTGGAATTCGATAGGCTTTCTCCGTACGATATACACTCATTTAGTATGCGATGAAGATGGTCAATACCTTCTGGATTTTGCACGTCCAGATTCTGTTTTATATACGAATATTGGTGTACATAAGGAATGTAGCCAGGCGTTAAAAGATACCACTATGGCATCATTAGTAGAATGCGAAGGAATCATTTCATTAGCACATGGGCGCGGGAAAAGTGAGTTAACCAATCGAAGTTTAAAGGAATTCATGGTCACCGAGAAACTTCCTTTTAAACGTTTTGGAATGAATAGTGCGTATTATTATTTAATGCTCATCGGTCATTTTTTGATGAGTAGTTACAACAGGGATATTGTGGAATCTGAAATAATACCAATAAATAAATCAAGCCGTCCTAAAACGATACGCAGATGCCTTATAGATTTTGCAGCTCAAATTGTATCCACTGGAAATACGATAAGATTACAGGTTATGAAAGGTGTGCAAAAGGCTATGAATTTAATCAGACTATGGGAATATTGCTGTAATCCTTCGATTCCTCACATTTAAATGCACATGTAAATCAGAATGGTTTTTGAAACAACTGAAATGGGATTGGTGTATTCAATTGCAATCACCTGTCAAGTTTTTGTATGGAGATATCCTAAAAACGCATCTTTTTAAAGATGGAAAAGCAAATTATAAATTACAATTTGTTTTAAACTGAAAATTTTTTGGATTCTTACCTATTTTTTATCGTAATTTGGAAAGAATCGCTCAGTTTAGGTTACAAAAATACTTGAAAGCGATAATCGTGTTCTGAAAGATCCAGCTCCTACGATTGCAGTATTGGAACTTGCAGAAAGCAGTGTTAACTTTGTTGTACGTCCATGGGTTAAAACATCTGATTACTGGGACGTTTATTTTGCTACTCAGGAAAACATCAAAAAACGTTTTGATGAAGAAGGAATTACTATTCCGTTTCCTCAGCAAGATTTGCATATTGATAATGTTTGTGATAATGACCAAAACAGAACAAAGTATTTGCAGGAATCAGACGTAAAGTGAGAGGGCTATGACCAAAACACCCTGCAAAAAGCATTTGTAAGGAACTTTAACCAAATCATACAATACCTTTACAAGTTTCGGGACGGACTATCTTTTTACTTTTTTTGAAGTGCAAAAAAACAGTCCGTCCCAAATTATCGTGTTGTTGGCACAAAAGTTGCGCACTTTTGGAAACATTAATATTTCAATGTAAAGGAGACAGGTATGACAGATACAAAAATCCCAAAATTACTTCTTTTAGATACTGATGTAGAACAGATCAAACGTCTTCTGAACGATAAAGCATTAGAAAATAATCAATATTGTCGTATGCTTAGGGAAGAGGTTTTAAAAGGGAAAATTGTTGCAAAAAAGCAACTGCCAGCTAATGTTATTACCATGCATTCAAAAATTAAAGTTTTGGATCTTGAGGATGGTGATACCTCCACTTATACCCTGGTATATCCCTGGGAAACCGATGTTGATTCAGGCAAAATATCAATTTTTGCCCCTATTGGTACAGCCCTGTTAGGATATCGTCAAAATGATATAATAGACTGGAAAGTACCTGGCGGTATTGCAAAATTTAAAATTCTTGAAGTAAACCAGCCTCAATGATCATTTTAACAAATGTTGATTAGTTTGTGGCATTCATTTCGCGTCATCAACAAATGTTGATCCGGAGCGTAGTTGTATTTGATGCAACATATATTTTTTAGAATCATTAATATAGAATCATTTAAACAATGGGTAAATCTTCCAATTGCATATTTATGAAAAAAGAAGGTATTGCAGAAGCCGCAATATCATCATCTATATCTGCAATAGCATTTGTCGGACTGGATAATACCGTATTATATGTTAATTTGGCATTTCTTGGTATCTGGGGATATGATTCAAGTGATGATATTCTCGGCAGGAAGATGTCATGTTTTTGGCGGTTTAAAAATGAAAAGGATAAGTTCGAACGGAAATTACGTGATAAAGGCGGGTGGATAGGTGAAATCACAGCAATAGGAAAAGGCGGTAGAGAATTTCCTGTACAGGTATCAGCTACCATGCTTACTGATGAAGAGAAGAAGACTGCTTATATAATGATTTCATTTATAGATATATCGGAGAGAGTGAATGCAGAAATTGGACAGCAAAAATTATTTAAGGAATTGCAGGAAAGAGTCAAGGAATTAACTTGTCTTTGTAATATTTTGAGTCTTCAGCATTCACCAAACTTGACTCTTGAAGAGATCTTGAAGGATATTGTTTGTACAATACCACCCTCCATGCAATGGCCTGATGCAGCGTATGCAAGAATCGTAGCTGGTGATCTTGATGTATGGTCAAAACCGCAATCTGATGTCAGAATACAGTCGATTAGATTTCCTTTAAAACTGAAAACAGAAAAGGGTTTTCTGGAAGTAGGCTATACGCGAAAAGATGAATCTGAAAAAGTTTTTCTGTCCGAAGAAAAAGCTCTGCTAAAAGCTGCTTCACAGGAAATTACCAGATTAATAGAGTATAAAAATATCGAAAATGAGTTACGAATAAACCGTGAGCGCTTATTAACGGCAGATAAGATGGCATCAATCGGAGTACTGAGTGCAGAGATAATGCATGAAATAGGTAATCCGAATAATTTTATTGCCATAAATGCAAGGGTATTATCAAAAGCATGGGACAGTATTCTTCCTGTACTGGATAATTTTTATCAAGAGAATGGGAATTTTTCTGTAGCAGGGCTTTCATTCAGCGATGCCAGGTCTGAAATCCCCCAGTTATTGAATGGAATTCTGGAAGGATCGCAAAGAATAAAAAACATCAGTTCTCAGTTAAGAGATTGCATTAAGAAGAATGCCAATGATAAATCTGTAGAGTTTTTGATAAACGAAGCTGTCAAAAAAGCCATGGAGTTTACCAATGAAATTTTGATGTCAAGCACTGAAAAATTACATGTTGCCCTGGAACCTACAAAAAATGTTTTTGTAAAAGGTGATCAGCAGCAGATACAGCAGGTCATAATCAATCTGATAACAAATGCGGCACAGGCTTTAACTTCAAGGAAACAGAAAATCAATATCAATTCCATGCTGGATACAGATAATTCCAAAATTAAAATAGTAGTAAAAGATGAAGGTTGTGGAATTAACAAAAAGGATCTTCCAAAAATCATGGACCTGTTATACTCTACGAAAAAGAAAAATGGGAATTCCGGTCTTGGTCTTTCGATATCAAATGACATTGCAATAAAGCACAATGGTAAATTGTTTTTTGATTCTGAACCGGGAATTGGTACTACGGTTGAATTTATTTTACCAATGATAAAAGTTAAAGAAGAATTATGATCAATACAAATAACAAGTTTCCACGTATGCCGGTTTTGATTGTAGATGATGAAAAGCAGTTTTTGTATTCAATGAGCATTGAACTCAGAGGTGCAGGAATTACAAATATAGTTACATGTCTATGTGGTGCTGATGCACGGAATTATCTGGAGAAATGCGAGTTTTCTGTAATAATTCTGGATATAAAATTACCTGATATACGTGGAACGGAACTGTTGGATGTCATTATTGAAAAATGTCCAGAAACACCAGTTATCATGATTACTGCTGTTAATCATACCGATACAGCTGTTGAGTGCATGAAAAAAGGAGCATCCGATTATCTCGTTAAGCCTTTTGATGTAGAAAAAATGCTGGCTTCAATAAAGAATTTGATTGCGCAAAGAGAATTAACCGGTGAAAATGAAGCTCTAAAACGGTATTTACTCGGAAACGAGCTTAAGTATCCTGAAGCGTTCAGTGAAATAGTGACTAAAAATAATAAAATGCATTCACTCCTCCAATACGTGGAGGCGATATCAGCAACTCCTTTTCCGGTTTTAATTACTGGTGAAACCGGATCAGGAAAAGAATTGTTTTCAAGAGCAATTCATAAACTGAGTGGAAGAAAAGGGCAAAATATTACAGTAAATGTTGCTGGAGTAGATGAAAACACCTTTTATGATACGCTGTTTGGTCATGTAAAGGGCGCGTTTACAGGGGCAGATCGCCCGCGCTCGGGTCTAATCGAAAAAGCTGAAGGCGGAACACTGTTTCTTGATGAAATCGGGGATTTGAGTCAATCTTCACAAATCAAACTTCTGCGGGTAATACAAAACAGGGATTATATGCCTTTAGGTGCTGATATACCAAAAATAGCTGATGTACGTATTATTGTGGCTACGAATAAGAGTCTTGACGAATTGAAAAGCTCGGATTACTTCAGAAGCGACCTGTTTCACAGGTTACGAACTCATCATATAGCTGTTCCACCATTAAGATATCGTTTGGATGATATTCCGCTGCTTGTTGAATTTTTTACAGAAGAAGCTTCCACTATACTTAAAAAGAATAAACCTTTAATTCCAGTTGAACTATATGATATTCTGAAATCATATAGTTTCCCAGGGAATGTTCGGGAATTGCGTTCTATGATTTTTGATGCAGTTGCTGTAAATAATACAAAATACCTTTCGCTTAATATTTTTCGTGATTACCTTGGACTCGAAAAGGAGGAAATCCCGAAAGAAATTTCATTAAAAAATGAAAAACTTTTAATGTTTGATTCTGCTTTGCCTACAATTCGTGAGGCTGTGAACCTTTTGATTGATGAAGCTTTGTTCCGGACAAAAGGAAATCAGAGTGAAGCATCAAAAATACTCGGTATAACTCCTCAGGCTTTGAGCAGAAGATTAAAATTCAGAAAAAAAGAAGCAAAAACCTGATTCAGTTTAAAGATTTCCTTTTACATCAACAATCTGGATTTTTTTATCTTAACTAGTTTCTGTTCAAAATAAGCTGATTTTACTTATATTGACTATTGATAGGCATGTTATTTATACCATCGATTCATTTTCTAATGAAAATTTCGTTACAAATTGCATAAATCAACTCTTTAGCCTTGTTTTTGGATACACCTTTCCTCTGGTCTTCCTGACTTACGATAAAAACAGACTTTCGGAAGAATGAGTTACGTCACAAT
>DATGNN010000448.1:0-5095 GCA_035306725.1 Chitinispirillaceae bacterium
GAAGGTTTACTCCTGGTTATTTTGATACATATTATCTTGATGAAAGAATTGCCAGAAAACCGCAAGTCTATGTTAAAGAGGATTTAATTCCTGATGAAGAGCTTAATGGCGTTTATGGAAGGCTGGGTTTTAATATTTCCAATGTCTTGATTATTGATGGAGCTTATCAGTATCTTGTTGGAGACAAAGAAACAAAAGATCAGCGTTTCGAAGCGACATCATCGGTTGGCGACCTGGTTTTACAAAAGGTGCCCAAACTTAACAAAGCTGAATTGTATTATTATAAATCGAATATCGGTATCTGGGATGAAAAGTTTTTTGAAAAAAGTGAATTCCGGTATATAGGATACAGAATCGGGTTTGAAATAACTCAGGGTGCATCTCTTATCTGGGATTCCCGTTATGGTTATAAACGTAATAATGAGGGTAAACTGGAATCTAATAATTTTGTAAGTGTTTTGACTGCTATTACTTTTTAACTCTTCAATTATCAAGGTGTGCGTCTTTTGCTGTTAGTAATAAACAGGCGTACACCTTCAACAAATGTGAAAGCCTGTTTAAATCTGAATTATTTGAAACTGAATAAAGCATTATTTGGGAGAATTGAATGGATTATGGATCTCCTATGATGCGTCGTTTAAATAAAAATGGCGGGTCAGGATTTAAGTTCCCAAAAAAAGGAAGAATTCGTATAGCTTTTGTTGCAATCCTCATTATTGTCGGATTAAAAAAAGGTACATCCTATTTTGAAGTGAGGGAACAGGAACGATTTGATGAATTTTCAGTTCCTGAAAAGCAGAAATCAGAAAAAAAAGATACTTTAAATATTGAACAGATTCGTAAAATAATTCAAAACTCTTCATTATCTTTAGAACTTGGCGTTGATACTTTGGAAAATAATGGTAATAATTTTTTATTCCATTACTCCATAGATACTTCATTGCAGAAGTTGGGTATGAAATTGATGAAAAGGTATTCTCCCTTGTATGGTGCTGCAGTGGTTATACAGCCTGTGAGCGGAAGAGTTCTGGCAATGGTTTCATTCACTGCGGATAGTGTAAAGGACATGGGAAGTGATCTTTATTTAAAAAGTTTATTTCCAGCAGCATCTATTTATAAGACCATAACAGCAGCTGCAGCAATTGAGGAGGCAAAGCTTTCTTCAAAAAGTTTGCTTAAACAGGTCGGCCGTAATCATACTCTTTATATGTTTCAGCTGGAGGAAAAACTTGAAAATTACAGGGAATTGTCTTTAGAAGAAGCGTATGCGCGTTCAATAAATCCTGTTTTTGCCCGTTTAGGCATTTATAAATTGAAACATGGAGATCTTGTTGAGTACGGTAGACGTTTTGGATTTGATCAAAAGATACCTTTTGAGCTGCCGGTCGAAATATCAGACGTAAAAAGTCCGGATTCAATGTTTGCTGTTGCAGAGCTTGCGAGCGGCTTTAATCGGCAAACTACCCTCTCTCCGCTTTTAGGTGCACTTATAGCCAGTGCTGTTTCAGAAGACGGGAAAATGCCAATGCCAATACTGGTAGATAGTGTCATGCGGGAAGACACCTGTTTTTATAAAGCTGAAGGAAAGACCTGGAAAAATCCGGTAAAAAAATCAACTTCACATGAACTTCGTGAACTTATGTGCAGTGTTTCACGTTACGGGACAGCACGAAAATCATTTAGATATATTCGTAAGACCAGCAGCTTTAAAAGCTTTCAGTATGGTGGAAAAACAGGTTCTGTTAACAAAGATAATTTGGGAAAAATTGATTGGTTTATCGGGTTCGCCCGTAATCCATCAAACCCTGATGAACGTGTCGCCGCTGGAGTAGTTACAATACATGGAGAATACTGGACTGTACATTCAAGTTATATTGCAGCTGAACTTTTCAGAAATTATCTTCGTACACTACAAAAAGAGCGGCAGCGAATAGAAAAAGAAAAAAATACAACAGTTTCTATAGATTCAATTACTAAACAGGTAAATGTAACAAAAGATTATGACTAAACAGGATAAATTCAGATCAGCATTTATTGCTCTTATAGGCAGGCCAAATAGTGGTAAGTCAAGTTTGATGAACACAGTATTAGGTGAACAGCTTTCTGTTGTTACCCCTCTTCCGCAAACGACTCGCCGGAATATAAAAGGTATCTATACTACAGAAACCATGCAGCTGATATTTGTTGATACACCTGGTATTCATAAAGGCAGGCATACATTTAATGAAGTAATGATAAATGCGGCTCGTGAAGCCATTATTGAAGGTGTAGATCTTGTCTGCTATATGGTTGATCTTTCCCGGAGTTTTGGTGAAGAAGAAAAGGTTGTTGCCGATTTGGTAGTTCAGTCTGGGATAAAAAGTATCATCGTTTTTAATAAGGTTGACATTACAATAGATTGTGATAAGACTATATCTGGATTCTATGAACTGTTTCCTGATCTCAAAGACTTTCAATCAATAAAGATTTCTGCAATTCATCCTGATGCGAAACAGATATTTCTTAACCAGATAGAGTCTTTGATACCAGAAGGTCCCTGTTATTATGGTTCTGATGAAATGACTGATGCCAATTTGCGATTTTTTGCAGCTGAGTATATTCGTAAGCATATTATTCTCAATACTCGTGATGAAGTGCCGCATGCTTCTTTTGTTGAAATTGAATCTTATCAAGAAGATGAAAAGATTCATACTATCAATGCAACTATTCATGTGGAAACAGTTGGTCAGCGAGGTATTTTAATAGGTAAAGGCGGATTGGTTATCAAAAAAATTCGTAACAAGGCAGAGCTGGAAATGAAAAAATTGTTGGGGGTTCCTGTGAAAATCAAAATTCATATAAAAATAACTCCAAAATGGCGTGATAATGAATCTTTTTTACGTATTCAGGGTGTAACTTCGAAATAAGATCTGATTGTGAATCAGAGGACAAGAGATTTTTCAATATTTCACTGATTATTCATTGTCGGGTAAATCAAACGGATGTGTGCCATATTTCAGAAACTCATCACATCCATAGTCCTGCCATTTTGGGTGAAGTCCAAGGGAGGCATTATCCCAGTAATAACCTGCGATAAAACCACCTTTTCCTTTCCAGAGTAGCTTAATCATTTCACGTGCTTTTTGCCTGATAAAATTTTCATTTTTAGAAGGAAGAACTGTATTAATATCAAGTGGACACCAGAATGTTACACTGTATTGTGATTGAAGATCCTCAAGATTTTTTAATCCGATAGTTTCAGGTGTATCCAGTTGAATACAATCAACACCTGCGTCAATAAGTTCAGAAACCAGTCGGGACTGTTCCAACGGGTGAAAGAACAGTTTCATATTTTTATCATGAATAAATGCACATAGTGATTTAAAACGTGGTTTGAATTCTTCATGCCACAAATTCAAACTCATGGAAACATCCAATGTTTCAGCAAGATCTTCTATGATCATTACACTATCTGCCCCGATAGCCTTGAAACAACAGACTTCATCTCTTAATAATTCGTCTATCCTGTCATGAAGAACGCGGATGGCTTCATAATGAGATAGTATCTCTGATAAATAATTATTACATAATGAGTACGCCAGTTCAAAAGTACTTCCTGAAAGTAATCCGATATGCCATTTTTCAGGTGAAAACTTGAAACCGGTTCTGGCTGTATTATATTGTGAGAGATTTTTATGATCTGGAAGGGGGAAAGATGCAGCCTTTTGATGGTTTTCGATCGCCCCCTTAATTATATAGCCGCGTGAAGAACTGGTGGTTTTTTCCCAGACATTTCCCCATTCGTCAATACGTGTCCACTTGGCACTGTCTTTTTTTTGCCAGAAATTCCGGGGAGATCTCGTGTGTACACCTCCCCAGGAAAGGTCTGATGGATAGAATGAATGAGCGATTCTTTCGGGAATAGAAAAATCCAGAGTTCGGGCAACAATTTCACGACTATTCATGCATTTTAAAAACCTGAACCAAAATCAAGTTGGTAACCTGCCATTATGTGAAATGAGTAGTTGTGAACATCATCACCTTCTTCAAAATTAAATACATTGATAAATCCCTGGTTGTATCTTAAGTCTATAACGGCTGAACCGGGGCCAAGCGGTATTGTAAAATCCAGACCTGTGGTAAAACCAATATCGATCACATTTACATAACGTTCAAACAGCGTGTTTCCAGCCGTTCTGTCTATACTTGTGAAAAATGGTTGTGATGCGATACTACTGGATAAGTCTTCAACACGAGCTCTGAACATCCACGAAACCTGAGGGCCAAAATAAATACTTGGTCTCATGATTACTGGCAGATTTAGTTTCATGAGCCACGGCATTGATATATTGTCGGCATTGATTCTGAAATCAACATCGTTGCCTCCAATTGTGCCGGACCAACGTTTTCCGCTACGTGAGTAAACCAGTTCTGATTGGAGAGAAATCAGATCAGGAAGAAACTCTTTGGTGGAATATAAACTTATAACACCCCATAGCAGATTTTTTTCATCCAGACTGATCTGGTTATTGAGATTGTCCATTCCATCTCCCCAGAAATTGGATATAGAAACGCCTCCTTTAATCCCAAAGGATCTGCTTTGTGAATGGGCTGAAATTCCCATAAGGAAAAGAACCAGAACGGAGACAATCATTTTCTTGTTCATAAATAAACTCCTTTAGCGGCTGGTGGTACATGGTTGTTTATAATTAATGGAATTTGATTGCAAAAAGTTGGCCAGAATATGACTGCTTTGAATCAGAGTTTAACGAGTGGAGTGGCTGTGAGTATTGAGGGTTATTGTACCTTTGTTTCGCACAAAAAAACTAAATATAGAATTGAGCAAATGCCCGGGATGATAGTTATCAGTCATGATCAAGTTATGGTTATCAGTTCTGTGTCGAGATATTCCATCGTAAAAAGAAGAATTTACGTTAATGATTCGTATTAATTAAGTTAAGTTACCAGGATATAGATGTTAGCGGGCACTTAAAACAAGCCAGAGATGGGCACTTTTTGGAGCCCAAAACCAGCCACTTGAGTTATTAACCCATAATAAATTATTTCATTCTTTTTGCAGGCTTCAACAGAAAGGATGAATAGAACCATGGGGAAC
>DATGNN010000449.1:0-5686 GCA_035306725.1 Chitinispirillaceae bacterium
TAATAATTCCACCATTTTTGCAGGAATGGAATATCTCTGGTCCAATCCTAAAAAGATATCACGCAAACGTACCGATAATCTTGTTGCACGCCGAAAAATGAGCGGTTTTGGATTAAAATTCGGGATCGGCCTTCTCCTCTAAACCTGTTCTGGTAAATATGCGTATAGTTTTACAAAGAGTATCCCGTTCAAAAGTAACTGTAGATAATAATGTCATTGGATCAATCAAAAAAGGCGTACTCCTTCTTGTAGGAGTACATCATGATGATACCACTGAAAAAGCTTCCTGGCTTGCATCCAAATGTGCAGATCTTCGAATTTTCAACGACAGTAACGAAAAAATGAATCTCTCACTTAAGGATATTGATGGCGAAGCGCTTGTTGTGTCACAGTTTACTCTTTTTGGTGATTGCAGAAAAGGCCGAAGACCAAGCTTTATTGAAGCTGCTTCACCGCAAAAAGGAGAAGAATTATACCTCCATTTTGTTAAGCAATTAAAAAAACAGATCCGTAAAGTTGAAACCGGTATATTCGGGGCAATGATGAAAGTGGAACTGGTTAATGACGGACCTGTGACTTTACTGCTTGAACAATAAAAATCAAAAGCAATATCGCCCGAGTACATTGGCACCTTACCAATTTAATTACAAATTATCACTTTGCGTATGTTGTAGCATTTATTTATCTCAACTATGCCCGGTAACCATCACAGGAAAGCATTGATATTAAGTGTCAGATCCAGAACGCTTAATATGCAGTTACAGGATTACGATTACGACAACGATTGTAGTTTTTTTTCTTCATTCATAATTCACCATTACCTTATGACCTTCATCGCCATAAGCCCTTTCTGTTCAATGCCGCTCTCGACAGCTCATTCCCGCACTGCGGGACAGGCTGTAAATTAATCGTCTCCATTCAGGTATAAATTATTTCAGATCAAGTATTATTTTGTGAAAATGTCATAACCGATACCTGCAGAACTGTTTTATTTTGCATCTCGGGTTTACTGTCAAAACAATTTCAGGCAACAGACATTTCTATTTGTTGATTGCTGTAATATACAAATATACAGTTTTCCAATTGACAATTTTATTGCTTAACTGAAGGACAATTGCATTTTTAAGTTTCTGAAACTGCTTTTCACTGCAATGTTCAGCAATTCTACTGCCCAAAGATCTCCTTTTTGAGCCGTCGGTTGTCCTGAACCAGAAATTAACATCCGTTCCGGATATTCTTTTTTGTACATTTTCAACCTGCCGGTTATAAGATATCTCTATCTTATCAATATCGTTAAGCTCAATTTTAAGCGAATCAGAATTCCAGTTTACCATGGAATCTGAACTATCAGAGAAAAGCCCTGTCTGGGCTTCTGTAAGAAACTTAAACAGGTCCGGATCAATTTTTGACTGATCAATCAGATCTGATAATTTCTGACCTTCTGAAGAAACAGATTCTGCCAGAACAATTCGACCACTTTTATTGAGTAATTTTGCAATCCGTAGAAACAGTTCTTTTTTTTCTGAACATCTGGAAATAATATTTCTCCCAATAATTGCATCAAATCTGACATTCTCTCCTGCAGCTGTTTTTAAATCTTTTTCGAATGAATTCATTGATGATAACACGATCTGGGGCCGGGACAACAAATCGAACCGTTCTGCAACAGCCTTTACTGTTTTAAGTGATTTATTATCGTGTGCCAAAGCCCATACAGCTCCATTAACAGCAATCCTTGCAGCTTCAAAAGTCAGCATTCCAGTACGTGCATTCAAATCAAGCACAAGACTGTCCTTATTCAACATAGCCCTGGAAAGGACCTGTTTTCTGATTTTACCAAGCTGAACGCCCCTGTTTCCAAGAGACCGGTCTATCCACTCTTTACTCCGGTTTTCCTTTTTTCCGTCCTTCTCATCGTATGTCAAAGGTGACGAATCATCTTCTTCAATCATCGCTTCCAGCTGAGCTTCACGAAATCTGGCTACTCTCTGTCCAATCTCCTTTTCGCACCCCTGATCGGAAGGCTGATAGAACACCTTTCCTTGTAAAGAAGAAGGCAGGTATTGCTGTGCAACCCAATGATCCCGATAAGCATGAGGATACAGATATCCGGCACCATGTCCCAATCCATTCTTGTCCCTGTTTGCATCCCGTAAATGATCAGGAATATCATCCTTGTTTTCATTCGAAACTGCATCAAGTGCATCAAAGAAAGCCATGCTTGAATTACTTTTCGGGGCGGTTGCCAGATAAAGACATGCATGTGCGAGATGATATCTTCCTTCTGGCAAACCGACATAATCAAATGCTCTTGCGGAGTTAACCACAACCCCAAGCGCTTTTGGATCAGCCATCCCTACATCTTCACAAGCAAGAATCATCATGCGCCGAAAAATGAACCTTGGATCCTCACCTGCATAAATCATTTTCGACATCCAATAAAGGGCTGCATCAGGATCTGACCCGCGTATGGATTTAATAAACGCAGAAATTGTGTCATAATGAACATCACCATCTTTATCATACAAAACAGCCCGTTTTTGAATCGATTCTTCAGCAATATCCCTGCTTATGCGAATGCCCCCCGAACTGTCCGGCTTTGTTGTTTCAACAGCGAGTTCGAGTCCGTTGAGAACGCTTCTTGCATCTCCATTGGCTACTTTTACAAGATGATCAAGCGCATCATCCTCAATGATTATCTTCTTCTTTCCGTAACCTCTTTCTTTATCATTAACTGCCTGAACAGCAACAGCTTTAAGATCCTTTTCTGTAAGCTGTATTAACTGAAAGATCCGGGATCTGGATACAAGAGCCTTGTTAACTTCAAAATACGGATTCTCGGTTGTAGCTCCAATCAGAATTATTGTTCCGTTTTCTACATGCGGTAAAAGTGCATCCTGCTGAGATTTGTTAAATCTATGCACTTCATCAATAAACAGTATTGTTCTTCTCCCATAAAGAGATAAAGTTTTTCTGGCAGTATCAATAGATTCACGAATATCCTTGACACCACTCAAAACTGCATTCAAGGAGAGAAACTGTGCTTTAGTCGTATTTGCAATAATTCTGGCAAGTGTGGTTTTACCGGTTCCGGGAGGTCCATAAAAAATCAGACTTGATAGCTGGTCAATCTGAATAGCCCTTCTTAAAAGACGCCCTGCCCCGATTATATGTTCCTGCCCAATATACTCATCAAGTGTCCTGGGACGCATACGATCGGCAAGAGGTGCGGTTTTACGCAAAAGCTCTTCACGATTGCTTTCAAAAAGATCGTTTTTAATTAAATCATTAGAATCTGGCATATATTTTGTAAAAATACTATAAGATAAAGTATTATGGTAATTTAAAACACCCGGGAGTTATTATGAGGAAAATTTTTTCTGAACTTTTCTACCCAGTGTTTCTGATGATGATTTTACTCATATTGTTCGTTGGACTTTTTCCGTTTAATTTCAGAGAAAAAAATCAGGCTTGTATCAATACCAGCAAACAACTAATCTGCTTCAAAAAACCATCATTTGCATTAATCTCCCCAATACCCGAAAAACTGGTTCAGATTTTAAATAAACCCTTTACCGTTCAAATAAGGCTGAAAACTTTTTCACTTGCAACCAGAAATGTTCCCCACATTTTTTCCATATTCAATAACAATTCAGATTTTTTTACAATCGGTCAGTGGAAATCCGGTGTACTGTTTCAATTTAATGATATCAAAACCGGTTATAAAAACAAATTCGGTTACAAAGACGCATTTAAATCAGAAGAACCGGTAATGCTTACACTCTGCTGTTCAAGAAATGAAACTGTTCTGTTTAAAAATGATAAAATTGTACACAGATGGAATAAACCGATTGTAATAAACAATCTTTCAGAAGCCCAGGGTATTATTTTGGGTAATTCCTCTGATGGTACCGGCTCATGGAATGGCCAGATATATGAAATAACATTTTACGACCGTTTTCTTTCACAAAATGATATTACAAACCATTACCAGTTTCAATCATCATATCAAACAAATGATTCTTTATTTGATGACAAAACCGATAAAATATTTACAGTATCGTTCGACAAATCAAGTTCAGCAATATTATCAATACCTCAGATCTTCAGACCGCCTGTTTTATCCTCCTTTACTCCTCCATGGGTAGATTTTCGATTCAATCATTCCTATATATCAGATGTTATAGTCAATTTACTGGGTTTCATTCCGTTCGGAGCTCTTCTGTGTTATCTTCTGTTTATCAGAATGAATTCATGTGTAAAAAGTGTTGCTGTTTCGGGATTAATATGCGCATTCATAAGTTTTACAATTGAATTTTTACAGATTTATCTTCCATTTCGATCATCCCAGCTCTCGGATCTCATATTGAACACCCTGGGAGGATTAATCGGTTCTGTTGTTATCTGTTTAATAATTATCTCCTATAAAGATCGCCTGCAATCAGAACCAGACTAATGAATTTTACCTCTTTTGTTTGGTGAAGAAAAACGGGTGGTTCTTCGCTGCATTTCTTCTTTTGGAAAGCAATTGAGAGTTAAAATACCCGCGCACAGATTAACTGTCATTCTCCCGAATCATATTTCCTTTACAAGGCTCTGTTTATATTCAGTGGCCTGAGCCCCTTTCGGAACTGATCAGACGAAAAATGTTTTGTCAAAGGTATTGTAACACCTGCAATCGGACCTGCTTTTGGTGCACCCCATAATGTACCGGATGGAACATTTCGTGATACAACGGTCCCGGCCTGAATAACTGCCTCTTTTCCTATATGAACATCAGGAAGTATTACACAGTTTGGACCTATAAATACATCATTTTCTATCTTGACATTTCCATCATTGATCTTTTTTTTGGGGCCCCAGTAAAAATGAGCTATAATTAATGTACCTATGCCAATAGTCGTATTATCTCCAATAAAAACCGATTCAGGATGAATTTCATCAATATAGACATATTGACTTATCCAGACATCTTTACCGATATGAACACCTCGCATTCTGTGCAGCATCGGCCTTATACTGAAACCACCGGGAACCGAATATGCTATTTTTCTCAAGACCCTCTGGTATATATCCTTTATCATAATTCAAAACTCCTTATTCATTGCATCGTCAAGCTGACCGTTTTACACTGGTTACTTCAGGCAGGTGTAATCCTGATTATAAAACTGATTTTATGACTGGTATTGGTTCAGTGTAATTCCTGTTTACGAAATAATCCTGTCGTTATCACAATTACCATATCGTACACCGGCTTTATTAAACAGTGTTGAATATGGAATGTATTTTATTGTTTTGTAGATGTGATGAAGTGTTGTTCTTTTAATTCTTGTCTTTATAGCCGATACCATGCTATCGGATGGATTTATGCTGAATTCAGCAGTCTGCGGCCACATTTTTTCAATAAGCAGCTTATGAAACATGTATCTGGGTGGCTTTCTTAATTTGTTGTCTGTTTCAAGCATGCACTGAATCAGTTTTCTGCAGTTCATAGGAGAAAAACTATCGAACGCTATATCATATTCACTGTATGACATAGCTGCCCAGTTTCCCAATCTCTGTTCCCAATAAAACAGATCAAGCAAAGAAACTCCGGTTTTTGATATCTCTTTTGATTCTGAGAGCCATTTTTCAAATTGTTCCACAGCTAACGCACTTCCAGACATACCGGCCAATGCAGCAAGTG
>DATGNN010000450.1:0-2360 GCA_035306725.1 Chitinispirillaceae bacterium
TATTGCCAAATCACGTATATCTTTATCCTGGTACGCGATATCAGCCGAAACGCCTTCTATTTGGACATAAGTTCCTTTTGCCTTTTCATGATTTCCAATATAAAAATTTTCACCTCCATTGCCTGAAACAAGTATGAAATCTTTTTCTACATAATAATTTCGGATTGAAACCAAAGAAACAATCAATATGACAGGGAAAACAAAACAGAAGCATCTTTCAAAGAGGATTCTATTGCCTTGCGATTTAAGCTTTAAAAAATAAAACAGGATAACAAAAGGTACAGAGATCAGAAAATGAGGTTTAATTAATAAAAGTATCCCAAATGAAATACCAGCAGCAATTATGGTTCTTTTCCGTCTGTATGAAAGCAACAACCATACTGTAAAAACAGAAAAAAAAGCAGCAATACATTCACTAAGAATTTTAGTTGCATAAAAAACCTGCAATCCATAAAATGAATAGATCAAACCGGCAATTAAGCCTGAAACCCTGTTTCCTGTTAAATTATTTGTAATTGAACAAATCAAGGCAGAAGTAATTGCACTCAAGATGCCCTGAAATAAATATATTGGAAAGACCTCTCCCCCAAATACAGAAATAAATAACGACAATAAATAGGGATAAAACGGAGCCTGATGAAAAGCTTTATCCCCCAACCAGTTCCCGGTACTTATATCAAGTGCCCATTCCCAATAGTTTGCTGCATCCCACAATAAAAACTTTGTAAACGGACTATTACAGTAATCCATTAAAATAATAAGATTGATTAGTAGTGAAACCAGACAGGTTATCAATGAATTAAAACGCAATACAAAAGCTGCATTTTTTCCTGAGTCGGTACTGATTTGCTGCACTTTTTTTACTTCCAGTTTTTCAGATTCAAATCAAATCGAATCACAAACCAACCCTGATTGTTCCTTTTTCCACCTTTTCGGTCATACTCAGCATAGCCCTGAAAGAGAGAAAAATTCAAGAACAGGTCAGATTCACCTAATATCCCAACCTGTTATTTTTGCAACAAGTGGAGTGAGCTCATTTGCAATTTTTTTGTGATCATCAATGTCAGGATGCCCATACAATGCATTATTTTCTGTTTTGAATTCAAAATAAAAAACATCTTTTTTCCCCTGAGCCTTCTGACTTTCCACAATACTCTTTATTCTTGGTATAAGAGTGTTTTCGGGCCATATCGTAGTTGCACAACAGATAAATTTGACTCCCGGATGACAAACACGCATTCGATCAAGAAAAGCAGTATACACAGAATCAAAATCTGATGAATCCGCATAAGGAGGATCTGCCTGAAAGTCATTGATACCGATCCCAATTACGATTACATCCGGTTTCCATGAAGAGAATTTTACGTTTGGTGAATTCCCCGACTTGTTCATTGGTGATATCAGCAGCTTATCATAATAATATAAAAGTTCTTTACCTTTATCTATACCGTTGAAATTGCGTACGAGCCCTTTCCCGGAATACGCATTAATTTGATATTGTGCGTCAAACCTATCGGCTGTTAATGGACCAAAGGCAAGATTCGTGTTGGTGAATGAAAAAATAACTGAATCTGTCTTTTCAGCTGCACACTCTCTTCCCTTAAACTCATTTGCAAAACCTGCTGTATATGAATCTCCTACAAACTCGATTTTCCGTGAAGGGACAGGGGGCGGATCTTTAAGGTTTTTACCTTTATCCAGAATAATACCGTGAAAAACTGATGAAGTAAAATTTGATTCGGTCCTTTTTTTAAGGATCAGCAAATGAGTAGAATCTTCAAGCCTGCTAACAAGTTCAACAGTATCCTTTTTTCTCCCGACAACAATTTTTGCTGTTTTTTTACCGTCAACAAACAGATCGAAACAGTTTTTCCCTTCGAGAACCGCGCTGCATGATGTTCCTTCAAAAACAAATTGTAAATAAACACCAGGCCAGTCAAAAACTGCTTTTTGCTGATCAGAAAAGTCAAAACGGCCAAAATATTGAATCTTTGGATTGTCCGGAGTAATAAAATTCATCGAATACACCATGGAAAAGATGGTTAAAATGAAAATATAATGGATTTTATTCATAAAAAAAACATCCCCTTCTGTAATAGATTAAACGATTTAATTATTATTGATACCCAATTCCATAATACCGGAATTGTTTTTCATTATCGGCAATTCAGAATTTTCAAAAACAGGATTTCAGTTACTAAAACAAGTCAGAACATTACAGGATACGATCCCACAATAAAATATCTGTGATAAAACCAGCCCTTTGATTTTTTATATACTGTGCGCAATGCATCAGTTCATTAATCCAGACTTGGTGCGCTACTTAGATCATACCATTTCTGAATAGTCCATAATCCTTC